>JAIRZP010000018.1 GCA_031267175.1 Coriobacteriales bacterium
ATGGCGCTCAGGGTCTTGGGGATAAAGCCGTTGATCTTCTCGCCGATAATAATCATGTCTTCCATGGTGTTCTGCCTCCGTACGTCTCTGTGATGGTTTTCAGATATATCGTGCCTGCACCTTTTGGTAGATGCTGTCTGCAGCGGCGGTAGAGCTTACGAGCAGCAGCTCGGCCTCGGCGTTGAGGGTATTCGCTTCTGCGCGGCCTCGCATCAGTTTGGTATTGACCCGCACGTTCAAGTCGGCAGAGCAGAGCGCGGCCTTGAGCGTCAGCGCGGCACAGCCAACGTCGCTCAGAGCAAGGGGCGTGCCGATCTGCTCCATACGTTCCAGGAGCTCAAACGCCTCGCCTGAGACCCGCATGATGTCCAGCGGCACCTCGGCGCACTGGATAAGACAGGCCTCCATGATCTCGGCCTTGCGGGCCGCTTCTTCTTCCGTGGCCTTGGGGAGGCCATAGGCCTGCGAAAGTGGCAGGAATACCTCGGCATCCTTTGCCACCAGCCCGAGCAGGCGCTCCTGAAGCGCATCGGCCCGGGAGATAAGCTCGAGTACCTCGGCTTCCACATCGGCGTACTGTGGCTTGCCCACAGTCAGCGCGCCCACCATAGTGCCCAGGGCCACGCCGATGGCAGCTACGAGCGCCGCAGCGCCACCGCCACCGGGTGCCGGTGCGTCGGACGCCAGCAGGGTGATGAACTCGTTGCAACTCAGGTCTGTGGTGTTCACGTTGTCCTCCTCGTCCACCACATCAGAACAATCCGCTTATCGTACCGTTTTCATCCACATCTATGCGCTCCGCGGCAGGAAGACGGGGTAGTCCCGGCATCGTCATGACATCTCCGGTGAGCGCCACGATGAATCCGGCACCCGCAGAGACCTTGACGGTGCGTACGGTGATGCGAAAGTCATCCGGCGCGCCGAGCAGGGCAGGATTATCGGAAAAGGAGTACTGGGTTTTGGCCATGCAGATGGGCAGTGCACCATAGCCAAGCCTGGTAAGCGAGTTGATCTGCTGGGTGGCCTGCGGGCTGAAGTCCACGCCGCTGGCACGATAGATGCGCTGTGCAATGGCCTCTATCTTTTCCGCAATACCCTGTTCAAGGTCGTAGGCAAAGGCAAAATCCCGAGGCTCGTCAACAAGACGCAGCACCTCTTCCGCCAGGGCCCTGCCGCCCTTCCCCCCTTGCGCCCAGACCTCGGACAGGGCCACGTTCACGCCGAGCGCGCGGCAACGCTCCGTAACCAATGCGAGCTCAGCCTCGGTGTCCGTGGGAAAGGCATTGATGGCCACGACCACTGGCAGGCCAAAGACCTGCGTAATGTTCTCCACATGCCGCAGCAGATTGGGAAGCCCCGCCTTGAGGGCATCCAGATCCTCACGGGTGAGCTGGTCTTTGGCCACGCCCCCGTGATGCTTGAGCGCACGCACCGTGGCAACGATGACCACGGCATCGGGAGCAAGACCCGCAAGGCGGCACTTGATGTCAAGGAACTTCTCGGCACCGAGATCGGCACCAAAGCCTGCCTCGGTAACGGCATAGTCGCCCAGTGCGAGGGCCATTCTTGTAGCCATTATCGAATTGCAGCCGTGAGCGATGTTGGCAAAGGGCCCACCGTGGATAAACGCGGGCGTAGCTTCGAGAGTCTGGACGAGGTTGGGCTTGAGGGCATCCTTGAGCAGCGCCGTCATGGCACCGGCGGCCTTGAGGTCGGTGGCGGTTACCGGTTTACCGGAACGGTCATAGGCGGCGACGATACGCCCGAGCCGTGCTTTGAGATCGGTGATAGATGAGGCGAGGCAGAGGATGGCCATGACCTCGGAGGCCACGGTGATATCGAAGCCGTCCTCCCTCGGCACCCCCTGTACCCTGCCGCCCAGGCCGTCTATGATGTTGCGGAGTTGCCGGTCGTTCATGTCCACGACGCGCTTCCAGGGGATGTTCTTCGTGTCTATGTTGAGCGCATTGCCCTGTTGAATGTGGTTGTCGAGCATCGCCGCCAGGAGGTTGTTGGCTGCCCCGATGGCGTGGAAGTCGCCGGTAAAGTGCAGGTTGATGTCTTCCATGGGAATGACCTGGGCATAGCCGCCGCCGGCCGCACCACCCTTGACACCAAAGACCGGGCCGAGAGAGGGCTCACGCAGGGCCACGATCGCCTTCTTGCCCAACGCGGTGAGGCCGTCTGCCAGGCCTACCGTCGTCGTGGTCTTGCCCTCACCGGCCGGCGTAGGGCTGATGGCGGTAACCAGGATGAGCTTGCCGTCCTCACCCTCCCTCTCGCGCAGGAGCTTGTCATCGACCTTGGCCTTGGTGGAGCCGTAATATTCCAGGTGGTCCTCGCCCACGCCGATCTTCTCGGCAATATCCCGTATGTGCACGGGGCTCACGGACTGGGCAATCTCAATATCGGTCTTCATCGTGCTCCCTCTGATCGTCGTCTGGCATCGGTATCCTGTGTGCCGCGTTGTCGCGCTCGTGCGTATAGTTGCTCCCTCCGGAGATCATATTCAAGTCCCAGTTATTGGGCGGTGTTATGTAGCGATTGAGCCGGTCGGTCTCGCCGTACTTTTTCAGGCGATGATAGGCCCGGTACCAGATGCAGTAGCGTTCCTCGGGATACACCTCGCACCAGCCCTGCATGCTGCCGCCGCACGGCCCGTTGCGCTGGTTCTTGGGGCAGTACGACATCGGACAGCTGTAGACGCAGGCCTCGAGTCCGCAGTCGCCGCAGTCCATGCAGCCATAGAGCGCCGTTTTGGAAAGATGCTCAATGCCGTGGTTGCGGTGGAGGCCCCGTTTGCGCTCGCGCCTGCCCATGCTTCTCTTGAGTATACCGTAGAGGCCCTTGCCCCTGGTAAGCACAACGCGATGGAAAAAGCGGGAGAGTCCGTAGCCCCGCATGATCCTGCTGCCGCCCAGCTCTTCTGTACGGGGAGCAAAATTGTCACTGTTGAGGTTAAAGCCTGTGCCACCACCTGCCTCGCCGCTTGGAGTGCCGTTCCCGGCAGCAACGCTTGGAGTGCCGCCTGCCGCCTCACCGCCTGTCTGGCTGCTCGCCGCCTCGTTGTAGAGGTAGTAGCCACCTGAGAGGCCGTAGCAGAGCTGCTTGGCGAGCTCCTGCCACCGGTCTTTGATCTCCTCGGCACGCGTGAGGATACTGGTGAGGGAGCCTGCGGTGAGGCCCATGCCCCCGATATGAACACCGGCAAAACCCATGCCTCTGCACACAGCCACCATCTGCGCGGCGCGTTCCAGGCTGGCGGCCTTTCCCTTGTCTTCCTGCTCTGCCTCTGCCTGCAAGAGGGCAAAGAGCTCGTCGCTCACCAGGCAGCCCGCTATGGCACCCGAACGCATGAGACGCGCGGTACCCCGCGTAAGCACAAAGACGTTGGCAATCAGGGGCACTGTGTAGCCCTTCTGCCGGCAGTAGCGCTGCAGCTCGTCAAACTTGCGGAAGTCATAGCCCAGCTGCATAATGAGGTACGAAGCGCCGGCAAAGACCTTCCTGTCCAGTTTTGCGTACTGGGTGAGCGTTTCTCCCTCGGTGTACTTGAAGGGGTTGACCACCGCGCCCGCGCAGAACCTCGTTGGTTGTTCGGGCCGTGCGCCGCTCGGGGCAGAGGGCACCAGGCCCCGGTTCATATCGCTGATAAGCAGGAGCGTCTGCACGGGGTCGAGGTCAAAGACCGGCCTGGGTCCGCCACTCCAACCCTCCGCGGGATAGTCTCCGCTCATGACGAGGACATTCTCCAGACCCTCGCGCTCCAGCGCATATAACTGCGACTGCAACTGATTGCGGTTGCGGTCCTTGACGGTAAAGTGCACGAGAACGGTTATATCCCTTTGGGCAAACTCCTCCGCTACCGCATCGGCAAGAAGCGCCGGACGACCACCGGGATTATCCGTGATGGAGAGCGCGTGCACCAGGCCGGTGTCCCAGGTCTTGCGGGCCTCGTCAAGCTCTTTTTCCTGATGGGCCTCCCCGGCACCTCTCCCCGGGATGATCTCAAAGGTTACGACGAACTCGCCCTTGCCGAGTGCGTCTTTCAGCCTGTTGGTTCTTGTGTGCACCGTTACTTCCGATCCTCTCACATCCACTGACCGGCCCGCCCGCCTGAAGCCTGGCCCCGTCATTTGACCTGTTCAAGCCCTGTGCCTGTTTGAGCCTGCTCGTTGCCTGGCGGGAACCAGAACTCCCGACGAGGGCATGTTTTTTACACCTGAGATTCTATAGCAGCGGGGCGCGCGCAAACCTCCGAATGGCAAAATAGCAAAGTTGAGACAAAGCGCGGGATCGTCTCAAACTTGAGCGATTGCAGCCGATGATTGCAGCAGACACACGGCAATTAGACCTTTTGGGTATCACTGGATCTCAGCCATGCCTCAAACTCCCGCTCCAACATATCAAAGGGCAGGGCACCCAGGCTCGTGATGTGCTGATGAAACAGCACCGGGTCGAAGTCCCTGCCCAGATGCGCCTCGGCGCGCTCGCGGAGCGTGTCAAACTCGATGAGTCCCAGGCCGTAGGGCAGATAGGCAACAGGTTGCTGGACGGACACGTCGTAGAGGCTTTGCGCGGAATCCTCAAAACCCCAGGTGGTAAGGTAACGCTCCGTGTCGCTCACGCTCCAACCTTCAAAGTTGATGCCGATGTCCACCCGTGCCTGCAACCCGTAGATGAACTTCTCGTAGGCGTTATAGGCGGCCAAGGCGCTGGCATCGGTGTTAAGGTACCGTACCGCGCGGGCCTCTGCATACATGGCCCAGCCCTCCATATAGGCGAGGCTGCCGAGCACCTTACTGATGTTGCTGGGATTGGTGACGCTGTAGGCATAGGCCTGGTACATATGCCCGGGGTATCCCTCATGCGCCATGGTGGCATAAAACTCGACATCATCCGATATATTGCGGGGAAAATACACGATGGTGTTGCGCTGGGGGTCATCCACCGGCGGCGTGAGAAAATAGGCCATGGCATAATCGTTGGGCGAGGCATCCGGTGCCTGCTTTATCTGGTAGTGCAGGTCGTTGGCACTGGCGAACTCCGAGCCTGCATGCTCCTGAATGTAGTTGAGGTAGTCCTCGGGCATGTCCCCTATGGCCTGTACCACCGACTCCGGTATCATCTCTTCGCCGCCTGTTGCCGCAGGCGAAGCCGCAATCGTGTTCCAGTAGCCCTCAAGCGTATCGTCCAGGGTGCGAGCGGCGCTGGAGGCACCCTCGATAAAGCCCATGGACTCCATTTCGAGCTCGTAGTACTCCGTGCCTCGCGCGTAGTCGTACAGGCGCGTGCCCTCCCTGCAACTGGCTACGAGGGGCTCAAGCCCGGCGATGAGCTGCTCATAGGCAGGGATGACGTACTCCTGTACGCAGGAGCGGTTGCGCTGTTGGTAGTCCTGCACCTGCTCCGGGCTGAGCCGGGAGAGGCCCTCCGGCGAGCCATCGTCTACGGCCGCGTCGGCCAGGGCTGCGTTAAGCATCTCGTCAAAGGCGGTTACGAGGACATGGTCGTCTGCCTCCCCGGCGTAGGCCCGGGCCTCGTCGATGGTGTCCTCCAGGGCCTCGCGTGGCATCAGGAGGTTCTGCGCCTGCTTCTCTTCTTCAACCGCGAGCAGCTGCCCAAAGTAACGGGGCACGTCCTCGAGGATTTCCAGGTATATCTCGATGTCGTCAACCGTCTTGAAGCTGTAATCCATCAGGCTCAACGGAAGCCAGGCCTGCACGCCGGTCGAGGGGCTGAGCGGCTCCAGATAATAGTAGAACTCCTCGTAGCGGAGTTCCTGTCTCAGCACCTTCTCGAGGTACTCAGCCTCCCGTTGCTGGCTCTGTTCGAGCGCCGCCCGGTCTATCGTATGCCCGCCGGAGAGGGCCTCCACAAGCTCGCTGTAAAAGCGGTTATCCTCCTGGGTTGCCTCGTAGGAATAGCTCCCCAGGCTTGCCGGGCGGGGAACCTCCAGGCCGAGCGCTTCAGGGTCGGCCACGAGTTGGTTGAGGCTGAGGCTGTCCGCGGTAACCTCGTGTGCAAAGAGCACCGCGCAGAGTTCGTCGTAGCTGAGGTCGTTGTAATCGCCCTGGGCCTTATAGACCGGTTGCCGCTGAAACGTATCCTGCCGCTCGGCGTCAAAGGCACTGAGCACCACAAAACTGAGACAGCCCCCGAGAGACAACGTCAGCACGGCGGACAGCAGCAGGGCCAGGATACGGGTTGTTACAGCTCCAACAGTTTTTCTTTTCATAGAGAAGGCTTCCTTTCTGGAAAGGCGACGATGAGCCCTTGTTCCCGGGGCTCCGTTAGCAATTTTCCTCGGTCTCTCTCAGGAGTGACCTGCCGGTGAACTCGCGCGGTATCGCCAGTCCCATGAGATCCAACAGCGTGGGAGCTATGTCGGCCAGTCTGGCGTCGTCCAGCCTCTTCACGGAGCGTGGTGCCTGCGCTGTGTCGCCTCGTGTGGTGTCAACTATCGCCAGCGGAACCCGCGACGTGGTATGCGCCGTCCAGGGATTACCCTCCACGTCCTGCATTTGCTCGGCATTGCCGTGGTCGGCGGTAATGAGCGCAACGCCGTGCCTGGCTTCGAGGGCTTCCAGGACCTCGCTAAGACCGGCGTCCACAGCCTCCAGGGCTTTGACCGCTGCCTCCATACTGCCGGTATGCCCCACCATGTCGCCGTTGGCAAAGTTGAGGATGTAGACGTCCGCCCGCTCATCACGGATGGCCTGGGCCAGCGCGTGGCTGACCTCTGGGGCACTCATCTCGGGCTGCAGGTCGTAGGTAGCCACACGAGGAGAGGGAATGAGGATGCGTTCCTCCCCCCGCTTTGGCTTCTCGATGCCTCCGTTGAAGAAGAAGGTCACGTGCGCGTATTTCTCGGTCTCGGCAATATGGAGTTGCCGCAGCCCCAGGCTCGCGAAATAATCTGCGAGCGTGTTAGCGGGAAACTCCTTGGCAAAAACCACGCCGGCGCCAAAGCGCTGCTCAAAGGCCGGGTCGTATTCTGTCATGCACACAAAACGAATCTTCGGGGTAAGGGGCCGCGCAAAGCCGTAGCTCTCGAACTCAGGGTCGATAAAGGCGCGGGCAAGCTCTCGGGCCCGATCCGGCCTGAAGTTGAAGAAGATGAGGCTGTCGCCGTCGATGATCGCGTCATCGCCGACCGCGATGGGTTTGATAAACTCGTCGGAAACGCCCTCTGCGTAGGAGGCCAGTACAAGCTCTGC
>JAIRZP010000056.1 GCA_031267175.1 Coriobacteriales bacterium
CTCCCAAAAACATTTCCTGAAAATAGTACCAGAACTTAAGAGTGTTTACTTCTGACAAAATGGGGCCCCCGCAACGCTTGAGCGAGCGAAGCGAGTGAGCGTTGTGGGGAGAAGGAGGAGCAACGGAGCGGGCGTAGTTTCAGCGCTCTTGGCTGAAACGAAGCTGAGCGCAGTTTGCTCCGACGTGGTGCGCCGTGAGGGAATCGAACCCGCGACCTTAGGATTAAAAGTCCTCTGCTCTGCCAACTGAGCTAACGGCGCACAT
The DNA here is from genome assembly GCA_031267175.1 of Coriobacteriales bacterium. Lineage (GTDB taxonomy): Bacteria > Actinomycetota > Coriobacteriia > Coriobacteriales > UBA8131 > WQXH01. The sequence goes on from JAIRZP010000056.1 coordinate 266, forward strand.
AGCTTTTTTCTGCACACGCGACAGGGATGCCCGTGCACAGCGAATTGTATTCTAACAGATTTTCGCACGCTCCAGGAGGATGCCCTGCAGGATGTCGGTGTCGCTCACCAGGAGGGAGTCCTTCCCGAGTGCTTTGAGCACCGCAGACAGAATGATAAGACCACCGATGATGACCGGAGCACGCCCGGGATGCAGCCCCGCTACGAGCTTACGTTCCTCAAGTCTGAGGACTGAGAGTCGTGCAATACCTGCGTCCAACTCCTCTGCGCTCAGGCGCCTGCCGTGCACGAGGGCGCTGTCATACACACGGATGCTGTCGCGTATCGTGATCGCCGAGGTTGCGGTGCCGGCCACGGCAATTGCCTCCGCAGGCCGTTTTGGCAGCGAGGCGATAAACCCTGCTATCTGTTCTCGAGCCCCCTCCCTGGCGGCACTGAGCTCTGCTGCGCTCGGAGGATCGCTGAGAAGAAACTGCTCGGTACTGCGTCTGCTCCCCAGATCAAACGAATGGGAGGCCAGTATCTGTGCGCTGCTCGTACCCAGGATGAGCTCGGTGGAGCCGCCGCCCACATCAATGGTCAGCACTCTACCAGGAAGCTCGGAAAAGCCGCTCAAAGTGCCCCTGAAGCTCAGCTCGGCCTCTCGGCTCCCACTGATGACTTCAACGGCAAAGCCCAATTCGTCCAACTCCCGGAGCACATCCTGGGCGTTGGTGGCGTCCCGCATAGCGGAGGTGGCCACCGCCTTGACGGGGATGTCGAGGACGCCCCTACCCTCGCAGGCAAGCCGTGCTTTGACCTCCGCCAGCGTCTCTCTGAACTGCAGGAGTGCCCCGATGAGCTTCTCACGGGCTGCGCTGGAAATAATCCCGCTCGCCGCAAGGCCTTCCCCGAGATTTGTGATGATGACGCTCTGTTCGAGCACCTCCACGCTTCCACAGGCAGCGGCCACTCCCCTCTTACCGCCTGCTGTGCTACTATGTTCGACCACGCCTTCAGTCGCGCTTGCCTCGGCTCCCGCGCTCCCGCACCCAGCCCCTCCCGCAACCCTTCCTATCATGAGACGCGAGGTCACGGTGCCCAGGTCTATCGCTGCCCGTACTGTTCGTGTGGCCTGAATGTCCTGAGTGACCTGAGCAGCCTGAACCGCCTGCTCACCCAGCGCTCCCTGCGCTTCCTGTCTTGCCGGTATCATGCCGGGCTCACCGGGTGTCATCGATAAAGGGGTCGGGTATCGGCTCGGCTTCCGCCTCTTCTTCAACGGCAAAGAGCGCATCGCAGAACTCGGACCACCAGGTATCGGGCGCCTTGATGGATCCAGAAGCCACGGTTGCGGGCAGCACCGTCGTGGAGTCCTGCACGTCCAATCCGGTGATATTGACCGCCTGCTCGCCCTCGGGCACCCAACCAAAACGCTCGCGCGCTCTGTCTGCGATGCCTTCCCGTGTATTGAGGTAGGCTATCTGTCCGCGGATCTGGTCATTGCGATCCTCAACAACAGCCAGCTCCTGGAGCAGCTGCTCGTTGACCCGCCAGGCCAGGTAGTAGCTCCGCAGCGCGGGATAGAGTGAGAGCACGCCGATAACCAGGCAGAGCACTATCCCCAAGCCGATTATCAGCTTTTGTGCGTTGCCGCCAGGGGCCTTTTGTCTGCTTCTGGCAAGGTCCATCTCTGCCTGCCTAGCGGATTCTCATTACGTCGGGCTTAAGCCAGGGTCTCAATGCGCGGCTTGAGCAGGCCGTAGCTGCCATCCCGGCGCCGATAGATAACGTTGACCAGCCCTGTGCCCTCGTCGTTATAGACAAAGAAGTCGTGACCCAGAAGATCGATCTGGAGCAGCGCCTCCCGCTCATTCAGGGCCACCAGGTCTATCTCTTTGACCCGCACGATAGTGCCATCGTCCTCAAGATGCACCAGATGCTCATCCACCTCTTTCTGATGCTTCTCGGCGCGTTCCTCGGCTACCAGAGCCTCGCCGAGCTTCTTGCCGTTATAGCGTCGGTCGATGACCTTGGTCTTGTACTTGCGCAGCTGGCGCTCTGTCTTGGCGGCCGCAACATCGATGGCGGCATACATATCTTCCTCGGCCTCCTCCGAACGGATGATATGGCCTTTGGTAAACAGCGTGACCTCGGCCACGGCGGGCCGGGGGTTAGCGGGGTTCTTCTCCTTGCGCAGGACAACTTCGACGTTCATGGGTGTTATGTTGAATACCTTGAGCGAGTTGCCGATCTTCTCCTCCACATAGGCCCTCAGTGCATCGTTGACGGTCATCTTACGACCTGTGACTGTTATCTCCACGGCTCTCCTTGTCAATCGAATGGTTAGTAGAGCTAAGGATACCGCAAGCGGGCAATCCGTGCTGGTGAGTGTCAATAAATTGTTGTGACGGAGGTCTGTCAGCTGATATGGCCGAGGAAGTCCCGGGTCCTGGGGTGACGCGGATTGTCAAAGACCACTTCGGGGAGGCCCTGCTCAACGATGACTCCCTCGTCCATGAAGACGGCCCGGTCGGCCACGTCTCGGGCAAAGCCCATCTCGTGCGTCACGACAATCATCGTCATACCGCCCTCGGCCAGCTGGCGCATCACATCGAGAACGCCACGCACCAGTTCGGGGTCGAGGGCCGAGGTGGCCTCATCAAAGAGCATGACGTGAGGATCCATGGCCAGGGCACGGGCGATGGCCACGCGCTGCTGCTGGCCGCCACTGAGCTGCGAGGGCATGTATTCTGCGCGGTCACTCAGCCCGACTTTGGCCAGCTGCTCCAGGGCGATACGTTCTGCTTCCTCATTTGAGCGTTTGAGGACCTTCTTCTGCGCCAGCATGACGTTTTTCTTAGCGCTCAGATGCGGAAAGAGGTTGAAGGACTGAAAGACCATGCCCACGTGCTCGCGCACCTCATTGATATTGGTCTTGGGGTCGGTGATGCAGGTGTCCTCAAACCAGATCTCGCCGCCGGTCGGCTTCTCCAACAGATTGATGCACCGGAGCAGCGTGGACTTGCCCGAGCCGGAAGGCCCGAGGATGGTCACCACCTCGCCGCGGCTCACCTCCAGATCAACCCCCTTCAGTACTTCAAGGCTGCCAAAGTACTTGTGGAGGTTGAGAATGCGCACCACGGCCTTATCCCCGGCTTTGTTGTAGTCAGACATGCACTGTCACCTCAAACCGTCAGACCTTGGGGCCCAGGGTACCGGTGCCAGGTCTGAAATTGTCCTGCGGGGGGCTGAAGGAATCCAAAGTGGCATCCTCGCCTCCCTCAACGCCTCCCCGCGCGCGCCGGCGCTTTTTCTTCTTGGCCGGAGGATCGCTGCTGTGACCCTCGGCGGCAGCGAGTTTCTTCTCAAAGTTAGCGATGATCTTGGTGAGCGGCAGGGTCACGAGCAGATAATATCCGGCGGCCACGATGTAGGGGGTCATGTTGCCCGACGAGGCCACCATGGACTTGGCAAACATCATCTGTTCCATGACTCCCACGGCGGCAAGCAGCGAGGTGTCCTTATAGAGCAGGATGAACTCGCTCGTCGCGGTGGGGATGTCGCGGCGCACCGTCTGGGGGAGGATGACCGAAAACATGGTCTGCACGGCGTTCATGCCGAGCGAGGCACTGGCCTCGAACTGACCCTTGTGAATGGACTGGATGCCGGCGCGGAATATCTCGGCCAGGTATGCGCTGGAGTTCATGGCGAGCACCAGAATGCCCAGGAGGTACGAGTCGATACTCACCCCCAGGAAGGGCAGGCCGAAGAAGGCGATGTATATCTGCAGGAAGAGCGGGGTGCCGCGGATCACATTGACGTAGATGGAGGCAAAGAAGCGCACCAGCCGGAAGCGAGCCATCCTGAGGAAGGACACCGCCAGGCCGATGGGAATGGCCAGCGGAAATCCCACAAGCACGAGGCCGAGCGAGCGCAGCCAGCCCTGGAACAGCGTGGGCACGGAGGCAACGATGAGCTGGGGGTTGAAGAAGACCCGTAGGAAGAGCTGCGAGTTCCACCACTCGACCCAGGGCTGCTCGTCCAGCCACTGCGTTATCGACTCGACTACCGTAACGCTGATGACAGCGATGGCGGGCGACTCCTCCAACTCTGTTTCTGTGCCCTCGCCGTTGACATAGCTGCCGGTGAGCGTGTAATGCCCACTTTCCGCCGGCAGCGCGACATAGAAGATCTCGACGCGAATCAACAGCCCCGAGGAAACCGGCTCAGCAAACTCGATGACCGTTCCCTCATTGGTAATGGTGTTCTCCTGGGGTGTCTCTAGGCGGGCGAGCCCATCGAGGACGGTCGCCTTGGTGTTGGCTCCCTCTCCGAGTGTCGTGCCCGCGGGAAAGACCAGGCTGATCGCCTGTATCTCCTCATCGTCGCCGACCGTGGCCTCCCAGGTGATGCGCGTAGGTATACCGCCGATTATCTGGTTGCCGTCGGATTGATTGGGCTGGGCCGTGGTCTTGTCTACGGTCAGGGCGTGGGCCTGTGTCCGGGGCCCCGTAACACACACGACAAGCGACAGCACCGCCACCAGTGCCAGGAATGACCGCAGGACAGAGGCGACGGCGCTGTATTTTTTCTTAAGGCTCAAAGTGCGGGAGTAGGCAGGCAGATTTCAGCGTGCAAACGTGACGCCAGGTCAGCCGGCAACCCCCAGGGTCGGTGGGGTGAGATCGGGGAAGTATTCGGCGAAGATCCGGTCAAAGGTCCCGTTCTGTTTGATGATGACGAGCGTGTCGTTGATGGCCTGGAGAAGCTCGGGGTTGCCCTTGGAGACGGCAAAGCCGTACTGCTCGCCGGTGGGGATGGACTCGACGATATGGGTATTCGTATACAGCGTGGAGGCCCATTCGGCCGCTACCGGCTCGTCATAGAAGGCACCCTCGATGTCTCCGGCAACAAGCGCAGCCATAACCTCGGAGGTCTGGTTATACTCCTTGAGCGTGGTACCGCTGTCGGTGAGGTTCTCCCTGACCCAGTCAGCGCCGGTGGTGCCGGACTGTGCGCCGACGACCTTGCCGTTAAAGTCCATGGCATTGGTATAGGGCGCGTCAATCAGGGCAACAACCGCCTGGTTGGAGTCAAAGTACGGCGTGCAGAAGTCTATGAGCTTCTTGCGCTCGTCGTTGATGGTAAACGACGAGCAGCCCAGGTCCATCTTGGTCTCGGAGGCCACGGAGGCCAGAAGCGTATCGAAGTTCTGGGGCGGGAGGTACTCAAGCTCGTAGCCCATCTCGGCGGTGATGGCCGTAAGCAGGTCGAACTCAAAGCCCTGCGGCTGCTCACCGTTCATCTCGATGAAGGGCGGGTAGTCGCAGTCGGAGCCCACGGTAAGAACGCCCGGCGTCACCGTCCTGAGCTCGGTCGCGGCCGGCGCCGCGGCACCACTGCCAGAATCGGCAGCAGCGTTGTTGGTGGCACCGCCTCCGCCGCCACAACCCACTAACAGCAGGCTCATGGCCAGCACGAGGCCGGTTATCAGACTCAAAATCGTTTTACTCTTGGACATAGTCTCTCCTCTCGTATTTATAGCATCACCGTACTATACGGCAATACGCCCCAGTATTGTTGCATAAAAAGGGCGTATTGCGAGAAAAGAATGTATATTTTAGTGCAGGGAGGCGATTGCTGCCGTGTCACGCTCCGTTTGCGTTGGAAGGATCCGGCAGGTCATTTCCCGCGTCTATCTGTCCTTCCGCAACCGACGAGCCGCTGGAAGAGGTGCCGGTTGCCTCAGAGGTAATCGCCGAACTGCCGGCAACTACGAGCGCCGACACCGGGCCGAGCCACTTGGAGAGGATGATCTTCATCTCGCCGTTGTCGCGTATGGTCCTGAGCGCCACGGTAACCGCGTCGGCCAGCTGGGTATTATCCCTGGCGACTCCCAAATACACCCCAATGGGCCTGCCGAGCATCTTGACACAGGCGAGGTCCGCGTATTCCAAGGCGAGATAGGAGCCCACGACCGCGTCTGCGGCTGCGTAGGTAATCTGCCCCGTCTCGACCGCCTCAAAGGCAGCGGCAAGCGATTCGCGCGGGTCGGATGTTCCCGAGCCGATAAGCTCGTCCACACTCCAGGCAGAGAGGCTGTCCTTCTGCGCGGCCACCTTGACACCGGCGAGCGTCTGAAGCTCCACATTGGGCACCTCACTCGACGATCTGACCAGCGTAAAGAGCGCGGGCCCGCTTTCTACATAGGGGCCTATCTGGGTTCCCCGGATAACAGAGCCGCCGGTCTGCTCCACATCCATGACCACGTCCACGGTGCCCTCTGTCAGCAAGGTGTCGGCGCTCTGGCCCGCAAGGTCTACGAGTTCGAGCTTGAGGCCCATCTCCTCGGCGAGTGCAGCCGCAACATCCACGTCTATGCCTACCATATTCCCGCCGGAAAACCCGGCATACGGGGCGTTGGTGGAATTGATCCCGACCTTGAGGACGCCACTGGTACCCACAGCCGGGCTGGACACAACGGGCACCAGCTCAATCTCCCTGCTTCCCGTGGCTCCCGCGCAGCCGCCCAGCGCCATGAGGGATGAGGCCACTACCAGTGTCATTGCCAGAGCAATACAGCTCCGGGCCCTTCTCGTACTGCTCATACCTGCTCCTTCTGTCTCGTTGTCGATAACAGCATTGCGTAAAGCCCCTCGGCTGACCTGGTCTTTGGCCCCACACTCGCATACGGGAGCGTTTGCTTGATACTATCGCACTACTGGCTCTCTCGCCCGGGAGGCTCATGCCTCAATGACCGGACGGTACGTCTTACACCTAAGCCGCGCCATGCTCACAGCACCGAGGTGCTGCTTACGTGGATCCTTTTGGCCGCGACTACCTTGGACTTGGAGCCGTCGTCTTGACACCAGGTGTCAGCTACCGCTCCGCAACCACAGACCCGAGGGGAACCCTATTCTACCAGAACTCACCAGGCTCTCGCGACAGTGGCCACACGAACCTCCACGGCGCCGCCCTCTTTGAGCCGCATGCTTGCCGCGTCAAGCGTAGAACCCGTGGTAAGAACGTCGTCCAGGAGAAGGATATGCGGAGGGAGGGAGTGCGCGGCCAAGGGGAGTAAAGGAGCAGCTGCCCGGGAGGAGTGAGTTGTTGAGGGAAGTGTGGGCGTGGAAGGTGGGGAGAAGTGAGGTGTTGAAGGGAGTAGGTGGGATGCTGAAGAACATGCGGGAGTGGACGGCTGAGGTGCGTGAGTTTTTGAGGGAGGTGTGTGCGTAGCCTGGTGCAGCGAAAAGCTCTCCCGGTGGTTCTCGATGCGCTCGCTGCGATTGAGGCCGCGTTGGTCGCGACAGGGCTGCTTGTCGAGCAGGCGCCGCAAGGGCAGGCCCGTGCGTTCTGACAACTCCCGGGCTATCAGTTCCATATGGTCAAAGCCGCGACGACGCAGTGCCTTCCTGTCCACTGGCACCCACGTGAGCACATCGGCCCAGATGAGCCAGGGCGCGGGCAGTGCGGAGAGCAGGTAGCTTGCGAGCAGGCCAGACAGGCGACGCTCATAGCTGTCCTTGTAGAGCACGATAACGCGCCCCGACAGCTCATCAAGCTCCAGGGCGCACACGGCAGCGTCAAACTGGTGTTGCTCCCTGCCCTCGCCGCTGTAACACTCCGTACAGACCAGGCCGCCAAACGGTGCTCCACAACGGGGGCAGGCATGTGCACTCATAATCTGTTTGAGCAGAGCCCGGCATTCGTCGCACAGCAGCACGCCCGACCGCTCGCAGCCGCTGCACCGCGTAGGCCAGACCAACTCCAGCGCCGCGTCAAGGAATACATGCCCTTTGGTAGGTGTCGTGGTAGGTGTCATGCATCCATAATAGCATAGATAAAGCATTTTGAGAAGGGAACAGGAAGAGTGGGCCAGTTGCCCGGTCTATCTTGGCACAAATTAAGAACAGGGTACTCCTTTGACAACCCATCCGAGTCGCCCGGTCACCCTGTTAAGCACATAGTTTAACACAAACAGAGGATGTCTAGCGTTGCAAGTCTAGAACCTGTAGCGACTTTGTAATGAAAAGAACGCGCCTGATTTTTCTTCGCCTCTCGTATTCGCGTTGCACGTATTTCAGAGCTTCATGTTCTCGTAAACCAATTCGTCGAGCATCAAGCACGATGCACCGCGCCTGCTTCGAGCCGCGCTTGAAGGCAAAGCCAACGGTGTTCTTTGACTTCCCGGTCGGGCTTTTCATTTCCCAGATAAGGCCGTCTATGACAAAATCAGCTGTTTTGGTCTTATAGCCGTTCGTTGGAATCAGGAACTCCACCACTGTGCCAAAGTGGCGTGCAAGTATCCAAGCTGCCTCTATCTCGTGAGAGTCAGGCGGGTTAGGGTGGTTAGGAGGAATTATCACATCCGGATTTCGCATGATTTTAGCCTACCATATTCTTTTGAGAAAAGAGAGGGGACAGCGGGGACGGGCAAGTGTCCCGCACACCAACCCTCAGAAAGGACGAAGGACCTGCTGGGTGCGCAGGCCTTTCGACAATATCTCAGTTGAAGTGGAACAGGTGCCCCGTCCCTCTTAGTATATCAGGCGCTAAGCCAGCCTGTCATTTAATACATGATATACCTCATAGCCAGCGTTCGGGTCATAGTCAACGCCA
>JAIRZP010000091.1 GCA_031267175.1 Coriobacteriales bacterium
GCCTTTGATAAGCTCGTGCACATGGACTTTGACCTGGCCAGCGCCGGTGAGAGCCGCCAATTCATCGACCTCATCTGGGGTGCCGTGCTCACCCGCTTCCTCACCATTGCCAAGTTTGCTGGCTACGGCAACGTGCGTCCCTCGGGCCGCGTGCAAACGCCTACGCTGGCCCTGGTGGTGGCCCGCGAGAAGGAGCGACTGGCCTTTGTTCCCGAGGATTACTGGGTGCTCAAGGCGCAGTTGCAGAGCAGGGAGGGAGACACCAGCACTGCCTTTGAGGCCGTGCACAAGACTGCGCGCTTCAAAAACGAGCCCGAGGCCCAGGCCGCCTACAGCGCCGCCAGCGGTGCCCAGAGCGCAACGGTTAAGGAGGTAACCCGCAAGCAGCGCAAGGTACAGCCTCCCGCGCCGTTTTCCACGACCTCCCTCATGGCCGCCGCCAGTGCGGAGGGCCTCTCGCCGGGACGCACCATGCGTATTGCCGAGTCGCTCTACATGGCTGGCTACATCAGCTATCCGCGCGTGGATAACACGGTCTATCCCGACACGCTGGATCTGCGGGAAGTCACCGGCATGCTGGCGGGTATTGCGCAGTATTCCTCCTACGCACGCGGCCTGCTTGCCAAGGGGCAGCTCAGCGCCACCCGTGGCAAGACTTTTGACACCGACCATCCTCCCATCTATCCTACGGCGGTTGCCTCTCAGGACAAGCTTCGCGCCGATGAATGGAAGCTCTACAACCTTGTGGCCCGACGCTTTCTGGCTACGCTCAGTGACCCTGCGGTCGTCGAAGGCACCAAGGTGAGCCTGGACGTGGGAAGTGAGCCCTTTGAGGCCAAGGGTGACGTGCTGGTGGAGCCGGGATTTAGAGGCATCTACCCCTACGGCCTCAAGAAGGACGAGCAGCTGCCGCAGCTTGCCCAGGGCCAGACGGTGACGGTAAAGGGTGTTACCCTGGACAAGAAGCAGACCGAACCGCCGAGCCGCTTCTCTGCCGGACGTCTCATTCAGGAGATGGAGAAGGCAGGGCTCGGCACCAAGTCTACCCGCCACTCCATCATCGAGCGTCTCGGAGAGGTGCGCTATATCCAGAACGACCCCGTGGAGCCCACGCAGCTCGGCATTGCCGTCATTGACGCGCTGGGCGCCTATGCTCCCCATATCACCACTCCCGAGATGACCGCCCAGCTGGAGAGCGAGATGAGCAGCATCGCCGCAGGCACGGAGAGTCGTGATACGGTGCTCATGCACTCGCGCAGGCTCCTGGAGGCGGAGATGAACGTGCTCATTCCCCGTAAGGACGATGTGGGCGAGGCGCTGGCCGAGGCGGTCTCGGCCGATGCCCGCGTTGGCACCTGTCCGCGCTGCGGCAAGGATCTGCTCATCAAGCAGAGCGCCCGCACCCGAGGGAGCTTCATCGGTTGCAGCGGCTGGAAGTCCACGGGTGACGGCTGCGATGTGACCTATCCACTGCCCCAGGGCAAGATAGAAGCGGTGGACGACGTGTGCCCCGTCTGTGGCAAGCCGCAGATAAAGATAACGCAGTTCAGGCAAAAGCCGCTGGTGCGCTGTGTTGACCCCGAGTGCAGCTCCAATCAGGAGCCGGAGCTGGATGTGGGAGAATGCCAGACCTGCGCGGCCCATGGCTGGCAGGGCCGTTTGATTGCGCAGCGCTCTCCTCGCAGCCTCAAACGCTTTATCCGGTGTACGAATTATGACGAATGCAAGACCTCCTATCCTCTGCCGCAGCGCGGAGAGCTTTCTGCCACGGGCAAGGTCTGCGAGGCCTGTGGCGCGCCCAAGGTCGTTATTAAGACCAGCCGTGGGCCCTGGGAGCTGTGTCCCAATCCGGAGTGTCCCCTGCGTGCGGAGGCTGAGGCAGCCAAGACATCGAAGGCATCGAAAAAGAAGGCGGTCAAGGGCTCAGCAGGAACAAAGACGGCAGCTCAACGCAAGCGGCCATGAAGGAAGGAGAAGGCGTGGCAAAGCCCCTCAAACTATCAAGTTACTTTATAGTTGACCTTTCATCTCTTTCAGGCATTGACGGCGGAGCTACTTTCTTGTTACTATAGTTGTCCCCCCCACTGGCTAGCACAGGGTCAACCCGTGCTAGCCTTTCATGCCAACTACTGAGCAGTCACAGGATCTTGTGGGTAAAAAGCCCGTCTTGGGTTACAAGGACAGAGACTGTTCACTTACAACACCATATCGCCCTTCGCCCTGGTCCTACCCCGCCAAGCGAAGGATCCCTAAACTGTCCGGTACAGGTCCTACCCCGCCTGTGCCGGACAGCTGTATATACGGCCGTTTGTACCGCTGCTAAAAAAGGGGGATGCTTACCGAGCGAAGCGCGGTGCAGCCGATGTTTACTGCCACCGGCAGCGCGGCGATGTGCGAGGGTGCAGTCTCCATATGTACGGCAAGCGCCGTGGTAGAGCCCCCCAGGCCACCCGGGCCGATGCCGAGGGCGTTGATGCGGGTGAGCAACTGCTCCTCCAGGAGCGCTGTCTCCGCGTTGGGGTGTACGCTGCCCAGGGTTCTCAGCAGAGCGTGTTTGGCAAGGCCGGCTACCCGGTCAAAACTGCCTCCCACACCCACGCCCACCACCAGGGGCGGACAGGCATTGGCCCCCTTGGCAGCAACGGCTTCTTCCACAAAATCCAACATGCCGGCAACACCCACACCGGGCGGTAACAGGGCCAGCGCTGAGGCATTATCCGAGCCGCCGCCTTTGAGCATGATGTGCAGGGTGGCCGCAGGTATGGCCGCAGCGGTGTTTACAGGGGAGGGTGCCGGGGTGTCCCCCGAAGTGATGGCAGGCATGCCAGCGGAGGCAGCGGACTCGCTCCCCCGTTTTAACAGCAACTCGCAGAACGCAGGGGTATTGTCCTGGGTATTGACACGCTCGAGCAGGGCGTCCCGCACCATGCTCCTGCGCATCCCCGCGGCCTTTGAGGCCCTGGCTACGGCTGCGTCCACCTGGGAGAACAGGTCTGCCGTGAGATTCACGGCGCCGCTTGCCTCCACGCACACCCACACGGAGCCGGTGTCCTGACAGAGCGGCAAGCCTTCGGTAGCCGCCAGGGCGGCATTGGCCAGGAGCTGCTCAAGCACCTCGACACCGCGCTCGCTCTCTTCGGTGGCAAGCGACGCTTCCAGCGCGGCCAGATAGTCGGGGCGGAGCGTTGAGGCCAGCTTTGCCACGTGCTCTTCAACCAGCTCGGCAAGCTGTGCCGCGTCAAGGGTTATCGGGGGCTTCGGTCTCATATGCCCATAGTAGCACAGCGCTGTGCTATCATTTGGGAGAGAGGGACGTTGCTGAAAGGGGACGGGGCAACGGGCCCACGAACCCCCGTGGGTCCGTTGCCCCGTCCCCGGCCTCGCCCTCTCAGAGTCAAACGAACAGGAGCACGCATGAAAGCTATCATCCCTGCCGCAGGCCAGGGAACACGGTTTTTGCCGGCAAGCAAGGCGGTACCCAAAGAGATGCTGCCCGTGCTGGACAAGCCGATGATTCAATACGTGGTTGAGGAGGCCCTGGCCGCCGATGCCCGTGAGGTCATCATCATCTTGAGCGATGACAAGCCGGAGATTGCGGCGCACTTCTCTCCCAGCCCGGATCTCGTACGGAGCCTTGAGCATAAGGGCAGCACCACTCTGGCACAGAGCGTACGGCACGCCGGTGCCCTCCCCGTTTCCTTTGTACGACAACCGCAACCTCTGGGTCTTGGCAATGCCGTGTATCAGGCCGAGGATTTCGTGTGCGGCGCCACCGAGGGCTTCTTCGTATTGCTCGGCGATGTGCTCGTGCCCGACAACAGGCTACTCAGGCGGATGCGCGAGGTGTCTGCGGCACAGGGCAATGCCAGCGTGCTTGCGGTTATCCGCGTGCCGGACGAGGATGTCTCGCGCTTTGGCATCGTCGATGTCGAGCTTATAGGTGGAAGCGAGCAGGACGGCACGGCGGTGTGGCAGATCAATGCCCTCGTAGAAAAGCCGCTGCCAGAGGAAGCTCCCAGCAATCTCGCTATTTTTGGCAGATACCTTCTCACTCCGCGGGTCATGGAGATACTCGCCCATACGGGCCCCGGGGCAGGCGGCGAGATCCAGCTCACCGATGCCCTGGAAGAGCTGCTCGCGAGCGAGCCTCTGTATGCTATCGAGGTAGGTGCGGACGAGGGCCTTGACTGTGGAACCGTCGCGGATTGGCTCTCCACAAATATCAAACTGGCCGCACGTGATGCCGAGTTGTCAAAAGTGGTATCCGCGGCATGTGATAGAATCTTCTAGTGCTCTGTTAAGTCTAAAACTGCCGTTAGCTGCTTAGCTCATTTTTCACAGTGCAAGGCGGACGAAGGAGCCCTACTGGCGGTAATGCGACTGAGGCCAACGCAGCAATGTGGAAAAGGAGCAAGCAGATAATGGTAGTTTTAGACTTAACGGAGCACTGGAAACCTCGGTAACGAGGCCCGTACCTACACGACTTTACACGACTTGAGAGGCCCACATGGAAGAACCAACCCTTATAGAGAGTCTGATAGGCGTTCCCATTCCGGATTATGTCCTGTGGATAGCTATTGGCGTTATCGTTGTCGTTGCCATCGCTCTGGTTGCCTGGGGATTCTTTAAAGAAGTCAACAAGAAATAGCCACACATGCCCAAGCACGCTCACACTGCTGAGACCACGGTAAAAGGTGGCCTGCTTTCGCGCTTGCTGCTGATTTTTGGCAGCATACTGCTCGTTGTGGCAGTGCTGATAGGGGGTTATATCGTTTGGCAGTACCTGGATGCCCAAAACCGCTACAGCAACCTGCAGTCGGTGGCCGGGCTTGAGCTCACTACGTCTCAGTCGGTAGTGGATCCCAACTTGCAGGTTGATGAGCTGAGCTTTGACTGGGAAGCGCTCAGTGCACTCAACCCCGATGTCGTGGGCTGGATCATCGTGCCCGGCACCAATATCAACTATCCCATCGTGCAGGGTACCAATAACGATTACTACCTCTACCACCTGTTTGATTCGTCGTCTTCGGGCACCGGGGCCATCTTTGCCGACTACGAGGGGAGTGCTACGCTCACCGGCCAGCACAACATCATCTACGGCCACAATATGTTTGACGGCTCCATGTTCTCCGACATGCTCATGTACACCAACCAGGGCTATTTTGACGAGCACCGGAGGATATATGTCTGCACGCCAGAAGCCAATTATGAGCTGAGTGCCGCAGCGGCCATCAACGTTGCCGCTGACGCGCCGTTGCGCGAGTTCGCCTTTGCAGACCAGGAGAGTTTTACCGCGTTTGTGCGACAGACGCTTGCCTCGCCTGTTACGGCAGCGCAGGATATTGAGGATCGCATCGCCGAGGCAGGCTCTCTGTACTCGTTTGTTACCTGTGAGACCTTTGACGCCAGCCGGCGCATTATCCTCTGTGCCGTGCCGACAAGAACCGTGGATCTCACCGATGTTGAGCTCTGACGGGGTGGGCGGGTTGCTTTCGGATAAGCCCGAGGAAGCATGCGGGGTTTTTGGTGTCTATGCTCCAGGCGAGGACGTGAGCCGCCTCACCTACTTTGGACTCCACGCCCTGCAACACCGCGGACAGGAAAGCGCCGGCATCGCCGTGGGAGATGGAGCTTCCGTCGTAGCCAACAAGGATATGGGCCTGGTGACGCAGGTCTTTGATGAAGGTGCTCTCTCCGCCCTCACCGGGCACGTGGCCATAGGCCATACGCGCTATTCCACCTCGGGAGGACACAGTTCCTGGGAGGCGGCGCAGCCACACCTCTCCACCATCACCGATGAGATTATCGCGCTCGCCCACAACGGCACGCTCGTAAACTCGCATGCCCTCGGCAGGCGGCTTGTGGAGTTAGGCGTTACCTTCCGCTCCAGCGCCGACTCCGAGGTGGCCGCCAAGCTCATCGGCTATTTTACGCAGGAAAGCCATCATATGCGCGAGGGCATCCGGCGCACGATGGAGCTTATCGAGGGTGCCTATGCCATGGTGCTGATTACGCAGGAGGCCCTGTACGCCTTTCGCGACCCCCACGGCATACGGCCCCTGGTCATCGGACGCCTGCCTGAGGGGCGCGGCTGGGTCGTGGCCTCCGAAACCTGCGGGCTCGACATCGTCGGTGCGGAATACTACCGAGACGTAGAGCCCGGCGAGGTCATCCGCATCAATGGTACCGGGCCCGGAGGTCTCATCATCGAACAGGCGGTGCCTGCGCGCCCTCACGCGCTCTGTATCTTTGAATACGTCTACTTTGCCCGGCCCGACAGCATCATCGACAACATGAATGTGTACCAGGCGCGCGATGCCATGGGCAGACGCCTCGCCCGTGAGGCTCCGGTAGAGGCCGACGTGGTCATTGGTGTTCCGGACAGCGGTGTGCCCTCTGCCATAGGCTACGCCGGTGAGAGCGGTATCCCGTATATCGAGGGTATCGTCAAGAACCGCTACGTCGGACGCACTTTTATCCAGCCTACGCAGGCCCTGCGCGAGCGCGGCATCCGGCTCAAGCTCAATCCACTTACCTCCAGTATTGCCGGCAAGCGCCTCGTGGTGGTGGACGACTCCATCGTGCGCGGCAACACCGCTCGCCAACTGGTAGCCATGCTACGTGAGGCGGGTGCCCGCGAGATACACTTGCGCATCGTCTCGCCGCCGGTGTGTTGGCCCTGCTTCTACGGCATAGACACCGATGTGCAGGAGCAACTCATCTCCGCCAGAATGAGCGTGGATGAGATTGCGGAACACATCGGCGTGGACTCGTTGGCCTATATCTCGGAGGAGGGCCTGGTCGGCTGCATACAGGGCAGGCACCAGGGCTACTGCACGGCGTGCTTCTCCGGTTCCTATCCCGTCAAGATCACCGAGAGGCAGCAGCAAAGCAGCTTCTGCGACACCATGAAGCCCCAGTGGTGGCCGCAGGAGTCCCAGGGGATGAGCGCGTTGTTTTAGACCGTCCCTCTATTCTTATCAGGTTCCGCGCCGCAGGAGCATAAGATAGGGTTCATAGGAGAATGTCCTATTGCGCCTATCCCCCGCGCTCTGCGTCAGTATTCCAACTTCGCGGAGACGATGTACCGCCGATGCAAGAGTACTGAAGGCCACATCCAGCGCAACTGCGGTTTTTCGTATTTCGATAATGGGGTTCTGTTCAAGGTATTCGAGCAACCGCAAGGCTGTCTTTGCCGCCCGGCCAAAACTTTTAATAACTCTGACGTTTTTGATATGGAGCTCTGACAACTTGCTGATGGTATCAGCCGCGTCCTCTGCTGATTCCAGAATCGCTTGCAGGAAGAACGTGACCCATTGCTCATAATTTCCCTTGTTTCGTACCTCTGTCATGCGATCGTAGTATTCCACGCGGTTTTTCTTGAGAAAGTATGAGATATAGAGCGCAGGAGAAGAAAGTACTTCCTTCTTCATCAGATAGAGCGTGATTAAAAGTCGGCCAAGGCGTCCATTG
>JAIRZP010000123.1 GCA_031267175.1 Coriobacteriales bacterium
GCCGTGCCGCCGGAGGTGACACGGGAGGCCATGGAACGCATGCACATGGTTGCTATAACCAACTGCTACGGTCTCACCGAGACCAGCCCGGTGTTTACCCAGACCAGTGCCGACGACGATAGTTGGCATAAGCAGCACACGGTGGGACGCAAGCATCCGCCGGTGGAGGTGCGCGTCATCGATCCGGAGGACGGCCATATCTGTGGGCCCGGCGAGAAGGGCGAGATCTGCTGCAAGGGCTACAACGTCATGAAGGGCTATTATAAGATGCCCGAGGCCACGGATAAGGCCATCGACGCCGACGGCTTCCTGCATTCCGGTGACCTGGGTTCCTGTGACGAAGACGGCTACTACAGCATCACCGGCCGCATCAAGGACATGATAATCCGCGGCGGAGAGAATATCTATCCGCTGGAGGTGGAGAACTTCATGCTCTCGATACCCGGCGTGCTGGATGCGCAGGTCGTAGGAGCGCCCGACGAGAAGTACGGCGAGATCGTCGTAGCCTTTGTCAAGCAGCGCGAGGGATTCACCCTCACCGAGGAAGGCATCCGCGAGACGATGATCAAGCAGATGGCCCGCTACAAGGTGCCCAAACACGTCTTCTTCGTGGACGAATACCCCGAGACCACATCCAAGAAGGTGCAGAAGTTCAAGCTCCGCGAGATGGCTGAGGAGCTCATCGTCGCTGGTTGATCTGCCGCAGTTTTGCCAGGGTTTCTTATACCTCGCTTGGTATATTGAGGCTTGTTATCCGTCTTTGATCTGCCTGGGCCGTCGTAGCTCGTCGATGCCGTCCTTGTTGGCGACGACGATGCCCAGGCAGATAAGGACAACGCCCACGACCACAACGGCGCTGTGTGCCTGCTGTAGTACGAGCGCGCTCAGGACGATAGTCGAGGGGAGTTCCATACCCGTCATGATAGTGGTGATGCCCACGGGCACCTTGGGAGCATTTCGCATGACGATGAAGGTGGGAACGACCGCCGTGGTGAGGCCAAGCGGGATGGCGTAGAGCCACACCCCCGGGTCAATAACGGAGACGATGAAGGTCTGCGGCGCTATCAGAATCGCAACGGAGGCCTGGGCGGCGGAGAAATAGAAGGTGCGGATAACCGGCGGCACCCGGGTCTCCAGCCTCGCCGAGGTCCAAAGCATGCCCGTATACGAGGTCGAGGCCCCGAGCCCCGTCAGCACGCCCAGAGGATTGATGCTGTGCTCCGCGTCAAACAGACCAGCGGCAAGGGGTGTTCCTATAAACACCAACACGACGGCGAGTATCATATACCAGGGCGGGACCTTCTTCGTCACCAGGGCATCGAAGACTATCCCCATCCATATGTACTGGAAGAGCATGGTCACGGCAAAGGAGGAACTGGAGAGCGCGACTGTCTCGTACATACAGAAGTTCGTCCCAAAGCCAAAGAGCCCGATGAGCAGCAGTTTCAACCGTTGGGAGCCTTTGAGTCGCAGGTTCCGGTACTTGACGAGGATGGCGACGAAAAAGACCGCCGCAGAGAACAGGAACTGACAGGCCATAAGGTCAGCGCGCAGATACCCCTGATTGTTGGCAATCTGCATGACCGTCAGCATCACGCCATACAGGGCGCCCGCGAATCCGATCAAGAGGGATGCTTTTAAAGTTTTTGGCATGGAGCTACATCATACCACGTTCGTCCCCCTGTCAGTCAAAAAAACAAAGGGCTCAGGGCCTGTCCTCCCGTTGGGCTACGGCTTCTTCCAGCGCGGCCAGCTGCTGCTCTGTCTTCTTAAGGCTTCGGCTCCCAAAGATGATATAGATAAGCAGCACGAGCCACATCAACGCATAGGCAGCAATCACGTAGGGGGCAGCGGTGAGTACTGTGGAATATATCTCTGCTTGAATCGGATCCATGGTTATTCCCTTCCTGGGTCTGTTGCTTCGTCGAGCTTTATTTTGAGAGCTTCGACCCGTTCGCGCAGCTGTTCGGCACGCAGGCGCTGGCGGTAGAGCGCGAAGGCTATACAGCCAAATCCTACCAAGGCCATGAGCAGGGGGATGAGCATGGGCGGCGGCAGGCCGGAGTCGGTGCGGAAGATAACCGGGTGTACACTGGAAGGAATCAGCCGGGTCACCATGAAGCAGATGGGCACATCGATGAAGATGATAATGCCCAGTACCGAGCTGTACACCGCTCGCCGCTCCGGGTCGCTCACCGCGTTGCGCACGATAAAATACCCCACCACGAGGAGCATGAGTATGAAGTAGGTGGTGAGCCGTGGCTCCCAGGTCCACCAGACTCCCCATTCATAGCGCTCCCAGAGTTCTCCGGATACCATGGTCATGAGCACAAAGACCAGAGAGACCTCCGTGGCAAGGCGCGCACGCAGATCATAGCTGCTTTCGCGGGTCTTGAGAAAGAGGATGCTGTAGATGGCCGTAAACAGCAGGGCTGCCATGCTCACCACGGCCACCGGCATATGAAAGTAGAAGATCTTCTGCGAGAGCAGCAGCTTGTTGGTGATGAAGTGGCCGTCTATCTCAAGGAAGCCACTACTCACCGCCTCGCCGGAAACCAGCGGCGCCACCGTAAAGGCGAGGACGAAGGCCACGGTAACGAGCACCCCGCCAACAACCAGCAACGGCAGGGCGAGTTTGTCAAATATGTGAGCCTTGGAAAGCATCGGCTCTATTCTACTCCTTTTGTTGGAATAGCGGTGTGGAATAACACAGCGGTCACGGCAATGACCTCTTCTGGATAAATCGGAGTGAACCTGCCCCTGCCTCATCTGTCTGCCCAAACAATCAGCATCTCATGATATACTACGCCCATGCCTAGATTATTCGCATTCATCGACAGTCAAAACCTCAACCTCGGGGTCAGTCGTGACGTGGTCAGCAAAACTGGGCGCGTTCTCTATAAAGGCAAGCGGCTTGATTTTGAGAAGTTCCACGATTACCTGCGTA
>JAIRZP010000178.1 GCA_031267175.1 Coriobacteriales bacterium
GCCCTCTCCTTCTTGTGTATCGGGTGTCTTTCGGTCACCTGTGCTATCGGTCTCGGCCTCTTGAGGCTCCGTGCTCAGTGCAGGTTCAGTCTCGTCGGTTACCCCAGGCTCAGGCTCCCCTTGGAGAGTGTCTTCCTGGACAAGAGCTGGCTTGCTTTCAACAGACTCATCAGCCAGAGCGCTCTGGGTGGGTGCAGCTACCACGGCATTCTCGTCAAAGCTTGGTTGCTCACTCTCCCCGGCAAACCCTGGTGCGGCAGGTACCACGGCCACGAGGGCCAGTGCCAACAGGACTGACAGCAATCTTCTTCTCATCGGTCTTTCCTTCCCACTTGGTATTGCCCTTATCTCTACTGGAGCGCGATACCCAAAAATACGGAGCCTTCAGGAATACGTGCAGGAGACCATACTACCTCATTACGTGGAACATTACGAGCGGAAGATGAGGTATCATTGACAGGCATGTTATGATTAACACTTTCGGTCGAGAGCCAGGAGATATGAAATGGGTGAATACCGAGTTGATTTCCTTTGGGATGAAGAAGCTGCTGTATGGATTGCCACCAGCGACGAGATCCCTGGCCTTGTGCTTGAATCCGGTTCGCTGGATGCGCTCATGGAACGTGTGCGTTACGCTGCTTCAGAGTTGCTTGCGCTGAACTGTCCGCCAGAGGGCGACTATGTCTTGCGTTTCCGCTCCGAGCGTAGCGAACTGATAGCCTGCTGATGGCCGAGTACGAAAAGAAGATCCGCAAGATACTCAACGAGCACGGCTGCTCCTTTGTGCGTCATGGCAAGGGCGACCATGATATTTGGCACAGCCCAATAACCCGCATCAACGTGGCCGTCGATAGGAAGATCAAGTCGCGGCACACCGCTAACGCCATAATGAAACAAAGTGGGATCAATCACCATTTCTGATGCTTTAAGCAGTACTCTTTTTCCTCTGCATTTTTACGACTGTCTTGGAGCCCCGTGACAATTCTTGAATTTCTTGCCGCTCCCGCACCAGCATGGATCATTTCTCCCGACACCCTGTGCGTTCAGTTTATCGATTTCTACGACATAGTCAGTTTCTGCATTTGTGGAGGTTTATCTGGGTCATAATTATCAGACACAGAAGTTTCGCTGGTGAGGATCTGTCTTATGAGTCCGTTCGATTTGGTTGTAAAGGCTTGAATGAGTTGCTGCTCAGTTGCCAGCATCAATGATTCCGAGTGTTGAGATATGAACCGTGTATGCTTCTGAGCCCGGTATGCATTTCTGGATCATGAATGTTCCAGGCTTGAAGTGTTTTTTTGCGTCTTGGTACGCTTGTAGATTGTTGTCAAAGATCCCTACGACTTCTTGGTTATGCAACACCAGTATTTTCCCATTATACTTCTTGACCAAGTTATCCTGGTTTTTCTTGAAATATTCCAGTTCTTTTTCAAGCAGTAGACTCATTATGTATCCTTTCTGCTCATATCTGTTAAGTATACATCTTTTTTGGGTGGAGCAAACGGGTGCCATTACGAGTGAAAGATAAGGTACCAGAGCACAAAGGCCCAGCTGAGAAAGCCGTGGATGATGGTCCAGATGACATTATGCCAGGTTGTCCAGGAAATAACCACGGCGATTATCGTACCGAGGCCAAAAGACCCGATACCCAGACAGCCGCAGCCTCTCCGTGTACCATTTGATGTGTCCATTTTTCACCTCACCCGTTATTGTCAGCGTGTCTTGCGTGTCTCATCACATACCTCACCTAAAAGTTGCGTGCCTGTATGGGCTGCTTCGGAGTGCCTTCTCCTGCCGCATCGGCTTCAAGTCTGCTCAGCGTCTCCCTGCTCTCCCTGATGATACCAATCCTCGTCTGTATCTGAGCTTCCAGCGTACGGTTGACCAGAGACACAAACGGTGCGGTATTGGCATGCGCCTGCCATTGTTCGAGTGCGGCCAGGTAAGACTGCTCTTTGTCACTCTTCAAGACGATGGGTGGATACGAATGCAACTCCAGCATATAGTTGAGCAGCAAGCGTCCCGTCCTGCCATTGCCATCTCTGAACGGATGGATATTCTCAAAGAGAACATGGAGGGCAGTAGCCTTCCAGATAGGGTGCAGCGCGGATTCGTTGTAGGCATAGACGAGGTCTGCCATCAACGCACGCGCCTTGATTGCATCGGGAGGTACGGTCTTGCTGCCTCTAATAAACACCGGCACCGTTCTGTACACACCACGGAGCCTGACGTGTAGATCTTCGGTTGTACGTTCATGTAGATCCTTGATGAAATCCTCGCTTATCGGCGTCTTCTTCGTCAACTCCCTTGACATAAACTCAAGGCCGTTTGCCAAACCACGGGCTGCCAACTGCTCTTGCGTAGATTTATTGCTAAAGAAGTGGCCGTTCAGGACATCTTCCGTCTCACCGCTGGTGAGGGTCGAGCCTTCGATAGAATTGGAGTGGCAGATAATCTCCAGACCAAGGTGTTGATCGTAGCTGTGCAGTGCCTCCTGTATCTCGGCGTTGGACTCAGGGAGCAGTTCCTTCAACACATCATTTGCGTCGTCTATCTGTGCATAGCAGGGCACCAGGCTGGCGTCATGAAAATTTTGATAGATATGTTCTTTCAGGGTGTCCATGCACGTTCTCCTTTCCATGCGTTGATTATACCGTGAATGGTTCCTCTGGTCTGTATCCCCTACCGTTTTGTATACGTGTCTTCTACGGTATCCGTCTGTCTGCTATCAAATCGAGAGCTTGCGACAGATCGGACGGCAAGCCGTCCTCAAACTCCATGGCCTCTCCCGTGATGGGATGCACAAAGCTCAGGCGCCACGAGTGGAGAAACTGACGCGTAAGGCCGAGTTGTGCGGCGGGGCCGAGTCGGCCGTATACGGGGTCGCCCACGCACGGGTGTCCGATATAGTCCATATGCACGCGAATCTGATGCGTGCGACCGGTGTAGAGCTTGCATTCCAGGTAGGTATAGCCGTCGTCGTGCTGGCCGGCCTCAAAGCGGTCAAGCACCTCAAAGGTGGTAATGGCCTCACGCGATCCGGGGCCGTCTCCCACAGTCATGCGCTTGCGCTCCACGCTGCCGCGCGTTATGGGAGCGTCCACCAAGCCGGTGTCGGGCGCGATATAGCCGTGCACCAGCGTGAGATAGCGCCGGTCCACGTTGCGCGTGCGAATGCCCTCCTGCAGAGCAAGACCGGCCTGTTCGTCCTTGGCCACCAGCATGAGCCCCGAGGTATCCTTGTCGAGCCGGTGCACGATGCCCGGACGGTCCTCCCCCTGCAAAAGCGCCAGGTTCTCGTAGCCACAATGATTGAGCAGGGCGTGCACGAGCGTGCCCTCCGCGTGTCCCTGTGCCGGGTGCACGACCATGCCGGCCTCCTTGGAGAGCACGATGAGATAGTCATCTTCGTAGCGGATATCCAACTCGATGTATTCGCCCGTGAGCGGCTGCTCAGCCGGGGGGTGCAGGGTGTACACAATGGTGTCGCCGGCCAACACGATGCGCTTCTTTGCCGTATGCCTGCTGCCGTTGAGGAGTACCTGCCCGCTTTCGAGCAGCCGCACGGCCTCGCCTCTGCTGCACACCTCCGGAAACGAGGCGAGCAGCGCGTCGATACGGTTGCCCTGCTCATCATGCGTGACTCTGTGTTCGTACCTTGACATACTACGGTTCAAGGCTGGCTTGTAGGTCTGGGCCCTTTTGTTGTTCGTCCTCGTGCAGCGCTGAGGCCTCTGGATTGTTGGCCTCCAAATGAGCCCTGCCCGCTGTCTCAGCACCGTGCTGGTCAATACCACTGTGTTCATCTGGCTGCTTTTTGGGCCTGAACCAGTAGATGGCTGCAGCAACAACCAGGACGGCCTCACCAATGGTCAGGCAGCAGTCCGCGACATTGAACACGGGAAACTCTATGAACAGCGTGTGGATGAAGTCGGGCACGGCACCGCTCACCGCACGGTCGTAGGCATTGCCCAGCGCACCGGCAGCGATGAGCGAGAGCGCAACGACCACCGGCGGGAGCAGCTGCTGCGCCTTGATGAGGTAGACCACGATGGCAACAACGGCAATAAGCGCAACGCCTACAAAGAGGACTCCCCCACCCTCAAAGAGCCCAAAGGCGCCCCCGGTGTTATACACCAGCACAAAGTCCAGGAACGCGGGGAGAAAAGCCACGGGGCCGCTGTTGCTGAGCACCTCGATGGCAATGATCTTGGTGGCGCGGTCGAGGACAAGCAGCGCTGCTGCCAGTACAATAAAGAGTATGAGGGCATTTTTGCGCTTCATAAGGGCCATCTCCCTGAAGGCGGCTTGCCTGCATGCGACTTACCGGACGGCAACGCAGCTGAGAGCGGCTTTTCTGAGGGGAGGTTTACTTTGAGAGCGCACCCTACACCCGATACTATACCAGACATCCTTGGTTGCCTACTTACCTAAGCCGGTCAAGACCTCGGCACAGCGGGCGCAGACCTCGGGATGGGTGGGGTCGCTGCCGAGCTCTCGGTAGTTCCAACAGCGGGGGCACTTCTCAACGCTTGCCTCGTGTACCTCGACGCTCACATCGGTGCACTCGCTCGCCTTAAGCGCGACCTCGGCCACGATGAAGAGTTCAGGGAGCAGCTGGACCGGCTGTGCCGCCAACACCTCGACAATGGCCGCCGGAGCGGTGATAACGAGCGCGGCCTGCTGACTCTTCTTGAAGCTGGACTGCTCCAGAGCCTTCGTCACCGCTTCGCGCACGTCGAGCAGGGTGATGAACTCATCAGCAATCCGCTCAGCATCGGCAGCGGGTATCTGCGGCGCAAAGTCAGCAGTCTCGGGCCAGCCCGCGAGCGCCACGGCCTCGGGTCGCCCTGGCTCTCTCAATCCCTGCGGGTAATAATCCCAGACCTCATCGCAGGTAAAGCTCAGAATCGGCGCCAGCACACGTACGAGCACCTCGAGAATGTTGGCCAGCGCGGTCTGCGCGCTCCGTCGTTCCCTGCTTGCCGGCGCGTCGCTGTAGAGCCGATCTTTGAGCGCGTCCATGTACACTGCACTCAGATCGCGCGTGATAAAGTCGTACACGGCGTGGTAGGCCACATGAAAGCGGAACTCGTCGTAGGCCAGTGTTGCCTTGTTAAGCAGTGCCTGCGTGCGCACCACCGCCCAGCGGTCAAGCGCAAGCAGCTCGTCGTAGGCCACCACATCTCCCACGCCAAAATCGTAGAGGTTGCTGAGGAGAAAGCGGAAGCTGTTGCGGATACGGCGGTAGGACTCGCTCGTACGCTGAATTATCTCATCGTCGATACCGGCATCCGTTGCAGAGTCAATGGAGCCCACCCACAGCCGCAGCACGTCTGCGCCAAAGGTCATGAGCACCTCGGCGGGGTCGATGACGTTGCCCCGGCTCTTGCTCATCTTATAACCCTCGCCGTCGGTGATGAAACCGCAGCTCATGATGCCCTTGTAGGGGGCCACGCCATAGGTGCCCACACTCGTGAGCAGCGAGCTTTGGAACCAGCCGCGGTGCTGGTCGGAGCCTTCCAGGTAGAGCTCGGCCGGAGCGCGGAGATAGTCACGCTTGCGGAGCACGCTGGTATGCGAAACCCCGCTCTCCCACCACACGTCGATGATGTCCTTCTCCGCGTGGAGATGGTCTACGCCGGCCCCGCATACCTCACACGTGGTGGCGCCAGGCAGATACTCGGAGGGCGTGTGCG
The DNA here is from genome assembly GCA_031267175.1 of Coriobacteriales bacterium. Classification (GTDB taxonomy): domain Bacteria; phylum Actinomycetota; class Coriobacteriia; order Coriobacteriales; family UBA8131; genus WQXH01. The sequence continues at coordinate 5,700 of JAIRZP010000178.1, forward strand.
TAAACCAGCCGTCCGAGCCCTCGCGTTCAAACAACGCCATGACCGCGTCAAAGGTGGCCGGAGTGGCAACGATCTCGCCACACACGTCGCAGGTGAAGACCGGGATAGGCACGCCCCAGGAGCGCTGACGCGATATGCACCAGTCCGGCCGATCCTCTATCATCGAACGCATGCGGTTGGAGGCCCAGGCGGGATACCAGTTGAGTTTGCCGACCTCGGCAAGCGCCTTGGCGCGCAGGCCCGTGGGATCCATACTCACAAACCACTGGTTGGTAGCACGGAAGATAACGGGGTTATGGCAGCGCCAGCAATGCGGATAGGAGTGCGTGATGGTCTTCTGGCCCACGAGCGTACCG
>JAIRZP010000193.1 GCA_031267175.1 Coriobacteriales bacterium
GTTGCTGCTTGCCCTGCCATAGCACGCGCCTTTGGCGATCTCGATGATCCAATGTCTGCGGTTTCACAACAAATTGTGGCACGGGAGCACGAACAGCTCTTGCCTGACTTTGATACCAATCCGTCAGTCTATTATCTGGTATAGGGAGGAGACGACCATGTCTGAAGAAACCACAACTTTGTCAAAGGGAGCAGCAACTCCATCCTTCCAAGGAGAGGGCAGTTCACAAAAGGATAGGGTAACCCTGGGAGGGAGCGGTTCCCCCAAAGGTACCAACTCTCCAAAAGGCACCAACGCCCTTGTCGTCGCGGCCTTCGTAGTCACGGCCGGCATAGCACTCTGGATATTCCAGCTCACCGCCGGCATGGTCAATACCAATATGCGCAACCTCGATAGCTGGGGCCTCTACATCATCATGTTCATGCTGTTTGTGGGGCTTTCCGCCGGCGGCCTCATCATCTCCAGCGTGCCCCGTGTGTTTGGCATCAAGGGCTTTGGGGGCATCGGCAAGGTGGCTACCTGGGTATCCATCTGCTGCACGGTGCTCGCCGTTGCCTTTGTCGTGGTTGACCTGGGCGGTCCAGCGAGGCTCTGGGAACTCGTGGCCTATGCCAACATGAACTCGCCTCTGATGTGGGACATCATTGTGCTGACCGTCTACCTCATCCTTTCTATCGTATACCTCTGGGCCACCATTCGTGTGGAAAGGGGAGATGGATCAGCCAGGGCACTGCGTATACTCTCCGTGTGTGCGCTCATCTGTGCCATCCTCGTACACACGGTCACCGCGTGGATATTCGGCCTGCAGATAGCGCATGAGTTCTGGTACACGGCGCTCTTGGGTCCGTGGTTTGTGTCCAGCGCCCTGCTCAGCGGGCTTGCCCTCGTGCTTGTCGTGGCGGTTGCCCTGTGCAGGGCAGGCTACCTTGAGATGGAAGCCAGGAATCTCTCCAAGATGGCGATGCTCCTCGGTGTCTTTACCGCCGTGGATCTCTACTTCTTTGCCTGTGACCTGCTCACCTCGGGGTTTCCGGGAGGAGAAGGAGCGGATATCGTTGCCTTGCTCACCACGGGGCCCCTGGCACCCTACTTCTGGATTGAGGCCATCGCCGGAATGATAACCATGGTCATCGCGTTCTCGCCCCACCTCAGGCGGCCCGGCCTCATTGTCCTGGCCTCCGTCCTGAGCATCGTGGCCATCCTTTGTAAGCGTATCCAGCTGCTCATCGGAGGCTTCCAGATAGCCAATATCGACTATCCTGCCGTTCCTACCGGCCCAAAGCTCACCGGCGCCGGGCAGGCCTTTGCCGACGTTGCCCCCTCCCTTGTGTACTTCCCCTCTCCTCTGGAGTTTGGGGTGGTCATAGGTGTGCTGGCCCTGGGAGTCTTCCTGCTTCTGTTGGGTCTGCGGATGTTGCCGCTTAAGCCTGAGCAGTAGCTTGGAATCGAGGCCTGGAATCAGTTTTGCGTGGTGCCAGAACCTTCTCTTTCGAGTTCTGGCACCCGGTCTGTTGCGGTTTGTAACTCTGTCCACCATTACGAAGCGAGGAAGCAATATCCTATGAGGAACTGCACAACGGAATCCTCCTGGCTTCATAAAGCGGCGCTCTTTGAACTGCTGTCGCTCGGTCTGCGCCTGCCTACCCCAGAGCTTGCCGAGGCGCTCTCCAGTGGAGCGTATACCGACGCACTGAAGGAGTTGGCGGAACTGAATGGCATTGCGCCGGATGAGCTCTCGCTCGCGTTGGCGGAGCTGGCTGCATACGCGGGTACGGGCGTTGACGTGCTCTTCCATGAGTTGCGCACCGAATACACTCACCTGTATGTCGGAGCACCAAAGCCGGCAGTCTCTCCGTACGCCGGTATCTGGTGGGCGCGGGAGGCTGGCGTCGAGCCGCTGCTCTTCGTCAACAGGGAGTCTCTGGCAGTCGAGCGTTTCATGCGCTCCTGCGGTATCGGGCAGCCGGAGGGCACCAACGAGCCGCTTGACCATATCGCCAGTGAGCTGGAGTTTCTTCAATACCTCTGCCTGATACGTGCGGGTGCCACGCTGCCGCCCGAGCTTCCCGATGACTTCTCCCTGCCCGAGGCTGCTTTCGAAAACTTCTCCGCAACACACTTCGCGTCTTGGAGCAAAGAGTTTGCTGAGGCCACTATAAAGGAAGCTCGCGCGCCCTTTTATCGGGCAGTTGGACGCATGCTGGCAAGTTTGTCGTAAGCTTCTATCACAATTGTCCCGAACGTCGCACCAGCCAATCAGCACCCTTTGTGGTATAACCTTTAGCTATGCGCACACGAACTGACCGAGAGCAGCAGGAGCACCAGAATCTCAGCGCCTTTGCGGCCTTGAGCGATGCTGCCACGCGCGTGCGCACCGAGCCGCCCGACGAGTTTCGCACGGCCTTTCAGCGCGACCGCGACCGCATCATTCACTGCAAGGCGTTCCGGCGGCTCAAGCACAAGACCCAGGTGTTCATGGCCCCCGAAGGCGACCATTACCGTACGCGTCTCACGCATACGCTGGAGGTGGCGCAGATCTCGCGTTCCATAGCAGTGGCCCTGGCGCTTAACGAGGATCTCACTGAGGCCATCGCCATGGGACACGACCTCGGTCATACCCCGTATGGGCATGCCGGTGAGGAAGCACTCGCCCGCTGTCTGGCCGCACGTCGGGGCGAGCCCTATGACCCCAGGGCTCCGCTGTTCAAGCATTCTCGCCAGTCGCTTCGCGTCGTGGATGTCATAGAGCGCGACGGTCAGGGGCTCAATCTCACCAACGAGACACGCGACGGCATCGTGCATCACAGCGGCAATGAGAGGGCTGCCACGCTGGAGGGCCGCATCGTTGCCACGGCAGACCGAATAGCCTACATCAACCACGACATCGATGACGCCATGCGCGCGGGCATCATCGTGGAAAGCGACCTGCCGCTCTCCACGCATACCGTGCTGGGGAACTCCCACTCCGCGCGTATCACCACGCTGGTCACCGACATGATAAGCCATTCCGATGGCACCGGCGACATTGGCATGAGCGCGCGGGTCTGGGAGGTGATGCTGGAGCTGAGGGCCTTCCTCTTTGAGCATGTCTACAATCTTGACAGCGCCAAGCGGGCCGAGGAACCCCGGGCACTCGAGATTGTGAGCGCGCTCTTTACCTGGTACCTGGAGCACCCCGACGCCATGCCCGAGCGCACCCTGGCCATAGCCGGAGGCAGTGCGGAGCAGGCAGCCGTTGACCATGTTGCTTCTATGACGGACAACTACGCCACGGCTACCTACAGCCGACTTGAGCTGAGCTGAAGAAGGAGAGCCCGCCTCCCTCAGTTCTGAGTGTAAACATCTTGTGTCCGAAGCAACTCATTTTGCTTACGCTTCTTAAACATAACCCCGGGCAAACTTCCATGAATCCTATGCTGTTCCTTTAGCTTTTACGCACAATGAGAAACCGGACATCATGATTATGCAGAGCAGGTACCTTGCGTCAAGCCCACCCTTCACAGGGGCCCTTTCATTGCCAGTGCTACAAGAATCACCCGTGTCACAAACAAAGCTACGGGGGCAATCCCATGCTTGAACTGAAGAACCTGGTAAAGTCCTACACCACGGCGGGCTTTACCCAAAAGGCGCTTGACGGCGTCTCGGTAACGCTGCGCGACAACGAGTTCGTCGCCGTGCTCGGCCCGAGTGGCTCGGGCAAGACAACGCTGCTCAACATCGTCGGTGGCCTTGACCACTACGACTCCGGCGACCTCGTCATCGACGGCATCTCCACGAGGCAGTACAAAGACCGCGACTGGGATACCTACCGCAACAACCGCATCGGCTTTGTCTTTCAAAGTTATAACCTCATCCCGCACCAGAGCGTGCTGGCCAATGTGGAGCTGGCGCTGACACTTTCGGGCGTGCCCAAGGCAGAGCGGCGCAAGCGAGCCCGCATGGCACTGGCCCAGGTGGGCCTCCA
>JAIRZP010000231.1 GCA_031267175.1 Coriobacteriales bacterium
GACCCAGGAATACCGGCTCGGGAGGCTCCGCACATAGGCATCGAACCCGTATTGCTCGAGATCAATACCGTGACCAGTCACAAAGATAAGGTGATGACCGGGTTCCAGCACCTCAATCAATTCCTGAGCCTTCTCGGCCGAGTTGGCAAAGACATTGGTGGACAGGGCGATGACCACATACTCTCCGAGCGACTTGGAGGCCTGCAGGCTCTCCACCATCGGCACCGCGTCGAGCATCTTGCGGTTGCCCTCGGCATCTACATACGCGCCGGTGAGCTCTTCTATCTGAGGTACCGCGCCCAGGCAGACCGAGTCGCCCAGCACGGTGATGGTGCCTTGGGCCAGCTCGGCATTGCCACGGAGACGGTTCTCCATGTTCTCCAACGCCATCTGAGGCGCGCCGATGCTCTCCTCACCGGCCGAGGGCGGTGCGGGCAGCCCCGTGGTGGTACCCAGACCAACAACCGGATCCAGATGCAGCCTGGCAAGTTGGCTGCTGAGGGAGCTTATCTGCGAAACATCGAGCGCCAGCAGTTGCTCCTCATTGGTAAGGGTGACGGTGTTCTTTGCGGGAGCACTGACGAGGCTTATTCCGCCGAACACCACAAGCACGAGCACGACTACCACAGCAAGAATACGGGCCTGCGAGCCGGGTCTGCCCGATTCAGAATTGTCCGACTCGGTCTTCCCGATAATCTGGCTTACGAATGCGCGGGCACGGGATGCGAGCGACGGGCCCTGCTCCCCCTGTGCGTCCTCGGCTTCGCCCTTCTCTCTCTGCGTGCCTCCTGCGGGAGCAACTTCTGCCTGGATATCCTCTACCGCAGCATCGGGCTGTCTGTCGCCTGTTGGAGCGGCTTCTATCCACGTGTCTCTGGCCTCAAGATATTCTTCCTGCGCTTCCGTACCCACAACGGTCTCGCCTTGCGCGTCCAGGGCCAGAGCGGTGTGGTGCCACACATCCTCGGCCTCAGGTTGCTCCCCCTGCACAAACACAGCCTCACCCTCTTCACCTTGTGCAACCACCGCCTCAACATTCTCCCCCTGCGCGTCTGAGAACACAGGCGCTGTCGCCGCAGCGTGGTCTGCTTCAAGCGCCAGACTGAGTGCCAGCTTGCGGGCGCGTCCGGCACTGGTAAAGGGCGTCTCCACATAGCGGAAGCTGAGGTGCGCAAGGACAAAGGTCGCCACCAGCGCCAACGGCGGAAAGACCCAGGCATCGAGGAACGGGAAGTTTGGCAGCACAAGGGGCGAGCCGGGAGCGCCAAGATTATTGGCGATGATGAAGAGCGGCCAGTGGAACAGATAGAGGCTGTAGGAGCGGTCGGCCAGATAGTTGACGACGCGGTTTTCCCTGATGCGCGCGAGGCGCGGCTGCTGTGCGCGGCCCATGACGAGTGCGGTGCCTGCCAGGAGCGCCGTGAGCAGTATGCCGAGATGATAGGACAGACGGCTCTCAAAGCTCAGGAACACAGTCAGGGCAACGATGCCTGCGAGACAGAGCGCCGCCACCATCATCGCAAGCGAAAAGGGCATGCGCCCCAGCTTGGAAACCAGGCGCGTGCGCGGAAACCCGGCTACGAGCCCTATGAGCGAGCCGATGAGCAGGGGATACGCATGCGAGAGGGTATCAAAGTAGGCGCGCGAGGGGTCGTCGGCGCCGATAAGGAATACCTGCATCATAACGAAAGAGGCCAGCGCAGCCGCTGCCGCGACGATACTCAAAACCCTGCGCGCCGGCAGGGTGGAGATGCGCCCACGGGGAGAGCTCTGCGATACACGCGGAATAACCAGCCACAGCACCAGGCCCCAGATGAGGTAGTACTGCATCTCGATAGAAAGCGTCCAGGTATGCACGAAGAGGTGCGGCAGGAGCTGATTGGCGTAGGACTGGCCGTTGAGTATCTCGTAGTAATTGGTTACCCAGCCCAGCACCGCGGCCACCTGCTCGGCAATGCCCACCCTGAAGTCCGGCGAGATGAGCAGGGCCAGGGGGAGTATTACCACGAGCATGGCGATAATGGCCGGCAGCAGCCGCTTCAGTCGCCTGAGATAGAAGGCCCCGAGTGAGATGCTGCCCTTGACGCTGTATTCACGCACCAGAAGCGAGGTGATGAGAAAGCCGGAGAACACGAAGAACACATCCACACCGAGAAAGCCCGCCGGCAATACAGCAGGAAAGAAGTGATAGATGAGTACCAGCACCACGCCAAAGGCGCGTAACGACGACAACCAGACATAGCGGGAGGGCGCCCGCCTCGGGGAGTACTGCGCTCTCTGTTCCATCTGCTCCACGTCAGAGTTCAACGGGCTTCCCTGTCCTTCTCGATTCCTGGTGCGTTACAACAACAAGCCAGTGGCAACGGATTCGTTGGGGCAACTATTCTCCTGACTTGCTGGTCTTTTGCTACCTGAGGCAGCAAGGATTGCTGCCTACACATCTTAGCAGTGTTAAGGTTTGTGAACGACGAGGAAGTACGGGATGCCGCGAAAATCTGGCTCAGGGTGCAAAGCTGCGGAGAGTGTAGGGGGCTGAAGGAGTTGAGCCCTCACTCACTCACTCACCACCAGTAGTAGCAGCAGCTCCTGCAGCGCCTCATAGGTGGTTTTTCCTTTGCCCTTAATCTGTAAAACCCCTCGGTGCTGGTGAAGGCACCGTGTTCTCTCCGCCAGTCCACGCTACGCTCGGCAGACACGGGACTCTTGACCGGGAAGTAAGGTGAGAGTATGGGCGTCTGGGAGAGAGTACGAGCTTATTCGCACTTAATCTCTTGTCCCACGGTTATTTGATGCGTTTTTCTTATTGGCGAGAACCTGATTAAAATACTCTGGTGAAGCCTTGAGCTGATGTTTCAGTATCGCCGCAAAGAGGCCCTTCCCAATTTGGCCTGAGCCCTTTGAAACGCGGCTCCAGAGAATCTCTCCACTCGGAAGCATCTTGGTGTAGGTCTTATCACGGCCGCTGTTCTTGGGACGGTACTCCCAGCCGTCATGCTTGAGAAAACGTTCTAGTTCCTTCCAGGATGGCATCAGGCAGCCTTTACTATCTCATCAAGATTGCCGAACCGCTCATAGTGCGAGATAAGATGCAGAATCATCGGTGCCTGTTCCTGTCGCCCGGGGGCGGCGCTGTAATAGGGAAAGCGGTCATAGTACTCATAGGAATAGCTCACGAGCCCTTCTTTGAATGAGGATAATGCGTCCTCAGCAGATACCCCAAACCCGATAACATCAGGAAACTGTTTATTCTCGGTAAAATGCGAGCCATCGTTGTCGATAGTGTCTTTGACCTTGATGCTCAGGGGCACCAGTTCCTCAAAGGTCTCCGCAGGAACCACGATATAGTGATAGCTTCTTCGCTTGATATATTGAGGGCGCTGTCGAGCGTCGTCAAGAAAGTCTGCGAACTCCTGGCGCACCTTGGATGCCGCAGTTGATACCTCTGGCATGGGTTTCCTTTCGTTTGGATGCTTAGTTCAGGCTGCACACTCTGCACGTTTTGTACAATGCGTACGTTTTGTACAGTTTATTGCTTGTGGCAGAATCTGTCAACACCTTGAGGAAGAGGTCGCCCTCATCCCTCATCCCTCATCCCTCATCCCTCATCCCTCATCCCTCATCCCTCACTCACCACCACCAACTCCCGCAGCCCTTCATAGGTCACCTCGCCTATACCCTCAATCTGCAAAAGCTCGTCTGCGCAGGCAAAGCCTCCATGATCAATACGCCAGGCGATGATACGCTCGGCGAGCACGGGGCCTATGTTGGGTAGACGTTGCAGGGTATGAACGTCTGCGGTGTTGAGGTCTTGCTCTTCCTTACCACAGACACCCGGGGAAGCATGCCCCAAAGAGGGCTTGTGCTTCCCCGTGTCTTGGTATGCTTTGCCACGGCCCTAACCTCACTGGTAAAGCCGTGTCTCAGTTCTGCCAGTTCGCGTTGAGGCTGTTCCAGTCAGACCAATTGCTGGAGAAACAGTTGGTATTATACGTGGGTACAGGGCTAATGCTTCCCACGATACTTGCTGCCGTACGGTTAGGGGTGCCTATAGATCCGGATGCGAAGGCATATTCGTAGGAGCTGGAGAAACAAGTAGAAGGCCACGCAAAACTCGCTGGTATGGTAACGATGCCACCGTTGAAGTTAAAGTTGATGAAGAAGCTGGTGCACGTTGTGGTAGCAATATTCACGGTATTGAAAGAGTAATCCGGTAGCTCGGTGAGGGAGCCGACGTAGTTAAAGCCGGCGAAGAAGCCGGTGCCCACGGTGGTGATGGCAGTGGTGTTAAAGGAGTTCGCGGGTAGTGAGGTGAGGGAGCCTTGGGCGTTGAAGCCGGTGAAGAAGTTGGCACCCACTTTGACAAGGCTGCTGTTGAAGGAAAAGGAGCTCGCGGGCAGGGAGGTGAGGGAGCCTTGGGCGTTGAAGTAGGAGAAGAAGTCGTCGCCCACGGTGGTGATGGCAGAGGTGTTGAAGGAGTTCCCGGGCAGTGAGGCGAGTTTACCGTTGTAGTTGAAGTTGGTGAAGAAGCCGTTGCCCACGGTGTTGAGGCTGCTGTTTAAAGAGAAGGAGTAATCCGGTAGCTTGGTGAGGAAACCGTTGTAGTTGAAGGTGGAAAAGAAGTTGGTGCCCACGATGGTGATATTTGAGGTATTGAAGGAGCCAGCCGGTAGCTCTGTGATAGTGCCGCCTCTGATGAAGCCGGAGAAGAAGCCGTTGCCGACGGTGGTGATATTCGTAGTGTTGAAGGAGTTCGCGGGCAGGGAGGTAAGAAGGGTGCCGTTGTAGTTGAAGTTGGTGAAGAAG
>JAIRZP010000001.1 GCA_031267175.1 Coriobacteriales bacterium
CGCTCACTGCCACAGGCGGAAGCGGGTACGGTTTCTTTTGGTGGTTCAGCGACAACTGGCTCGTCGCGGAGATAAACCAGGACGGCAGGGTACACATCCGTTCTGTTGGTGAGGCAAACATCTGGCTCTGGTACAGAGGAGGCACCCTCTTTGAAGAAGTCGTCCCGACCTTCGTCCATCTAACCATAACGCAGGCAACGCCGCGGCTCAGCACCGTTAATCCGCCTGTTGCTGCTGGCCTGCCCTTTGGAAAACCGCTTGCAAGCTCTGCCCTCTCCGGCGATGTGCTCGGCGTCGATGGCACCCCTCTTATCGGCACCCTTGCCTGGGAAGCAGAAGAGGCAGCCACGCTTATTCCCGGCAGTGTCGGGCACGAGACCAGCGTCGGTGCGGACGGAAAGACCTACCGCGCGAGGCAGGACGGCGTGTACTATGCCCCTGCCGTCTTTACTCCCGCCCAAGACATCTACGGTGGTGTCTATGCCCCGATAACACTGCTGGTAAAGGTTCCCATATATGCGAGCGAGGACACCCGGACTACCCTGGAGAAGGAGGTGCAGGCCGCCGCGGGCAGCATAAGGCCCAAGCTCAGGAAGGCCGAAGAAAACTACGATGCGAGCTCGCTTGCCCGCTTCTACCGGGCGCTCGAAGCGGTCGAACGTGCTCTGGCAGCAGACACTAGCCAGGCATCCTCCCAGGATACGACCGAGGCTCTGCTCAGCGAGCTTGCGGCGGCCGAGGCTGGGTTGCGTCACGACCATTCGGTGCTTACCAACTCTGCCGATACCGGTGTGTCCGAGACGGGAAGGAGCGTCACCCTCCGTATCAAGGGAGAGCTGACTACCGTTACTGGCATCCTGCTCAATGAGACGCACTTCGCCCTCGGCGTACCCGATGCCCAAAGCGGTGAGAGGGCTCTCACCTTCGAGGGCAGGCGCTGTGGCACCGTCCGCGCGGGAAGCGTCATCATAGAGCTCAGCTCGGATTTTGTGGACTCCCTCGACAACGGTAGCTTTGCTGTGGCGGTGGACTTTGACGACGGCTATCAAAAGGGCAGCGGCAGTGTATCCTTTACCGTCTCCAGAAAAGCTCCCCTCCAAAACGACGATAGCCCGGAGGCGGTTGCTCCGTCAGGGCCAGAGAGCCCCGTTTTCTTTGCTGCGCCCGCTGCACCCGCCGTAGTCGCAGTAATCGTTGATGACGACACCCCCTTGGGAGCGCCCCTTACCTCCAGCTCCCAAGGTGCTGCGGCAGACAATGGTGAGGAAAGCCTGACACTGCCCCCAGAAGCCCTCGCAGCCATTGAGCAGAGCCAGGCCCTGGCAGACACCACCGCGTTTTGGGTCTTTATCGTGCCGCTCGCGGCAGCCGTTGTCGCGCTGGTAGTAGGCACGCTGCTGGTACAGTCGCGAAAACTGCTGCGTAACAAAGGTGAGAAGAACGCACAGAGCTGACCGGGGGGGACGGGGCAAGTGGGACAGGGAGACGGGGCTGGTGTCCCACCGGTTTTACGCTGTAGGCACTCTTCTTTTATGATTGGTGAAGGTGGGACACCAGCCCCGTCTCCCTGTCCCACAGAGTTGACACTCGCCCCATCCCCCTTTCGCACGGTCACCCGACTGAGGTTGCCAAAACACGCAAAAAAGAGGATGATGGGGCAGGGAGACGATGATTAATCATCGTGTCCCTGGCAAAACACAACCAGTGGAGGTGCTTTAATCATGCTCAGAGCAATTGACAGCAGCGCAATGGGTCGCGGTATACACGGTTGGCTCGACAGCCATTTTCATTTCTCGTTTGCTGAGTACTACAATCCAGAAAACATCAATTTTGGCGTGCTCCGTGTGTGGAACGACGACATCGTCCTCCCAGGCACCGGCTTTGACACCCATCCTCACGCCAATATGGAGATCCTGAGCTACGTCGTAGAAGGTGAGTTGAGCCACGCCGATTCCATGGGCAACGAGCACACGCTCACCCGCGGCCAGGTCCAGTACATGAGTGCCGGCACCGGCGTCACGCATTCCGAGTACAACCACGGCAAGGTGCCGCTACGCTTCTTCCAGATCTGGATCTTTGCCGACGCAAAGGATTACCCGCCCAATTACGGCGACCATCGCTTTGCGTGGGACGATCGTATCGACAAGTGGCTCAGCATTGCCACGGGTGTCAACAACACGGCCTCGCCCGCCCCCATACACATCCATCAGGACATAAATATGTACGCAAGCTATCTCCGCGCGGGCAATACGCTGCCCTTTGAGGTAGCACCCGGCAGGCAGGCCTATCTGGTCATAGCCGAGGGCAAGGCCCGCGTCAGCGGCATCGGCCTCCACGCCCGCGACGCCCTCGAGATCGTCGATGAATACGTAGACATCGAGGCGCTGGAAGACGCCCATATGGTCATCATCGAGATGGCACAGGGCTAAGCAGCGTGGGCAACGATACAGAAGGTGCTGGGTTCGATCCAGCAAGCATACGGTTTGGCACCGACGGGTGGCGAGCCATCATCGGTGAGGACTTTACGGTAGAGCACCTGGCGCGCGTAGCCGAGGCCGCAGCCTTGGTATTCCGGGAGGATAACCCCGGCTTTGACGCTGCAATCGCCGCTCCCGATACGCTCGCGGGTACTGCCGATTCCGATACGTCTGCCGCCACCGCCCTTGCCGCCCTCCCCCTCCTCTACGTAGGATATGACTGCCGAGAGAACGCGGGCAGCTATGCTGTGCTGGCCGCGGTGATACTGGCAAGCTATGGGTTCAGGGTCCTTATCTCAGACCGATACTGCCCCACGCCCGCCCTGTGCTGGAGCATTGCCCACAACCCGCAGGCGGTCGGTGGCCTTATCCTGACCTCAAGCCATAACCCCGCCGAATACCTGGGGGTCAAGCTGCGTATGCCAGACGGAGGTGCCTCGCCCAAATCCTTCAGCGACCGGGTCGAGGCGGCGCTCAGCTCGGAATTGCCGGCAGTGTTTGCCCTGGCATGGACCTGTGCAGAGGCCAACAGGGCAGCGGGAGAAGGCGCCGCTCCGCTTGCCACCGCACAGATTGTCACTGCACCTTCTGCCCCAGAACAGGCCGATGCCTCACTTGAGCACAGCTCAGAGGCCCTGCACGATAACAGCGAGGGGCTCCCCATAGAACGCGTGGACATCCTCACTCCCTATCTTAAAGACCTCGCAAGCCTTGTAGACGCCGATGCCATTGCCGCGGCAGAGCTGCGCGTGGTAGTAGACCCGATGTTTGGCGCCGGGCGCGGCTATCTGGCCGGTGTGCTGAGTAGCCTTGGCGTAGAGGTTGTGGAGATTCATGCCGGGGAGGACCCGAGCTTTGCCGGCCTGCACCCGGAGCCTATCTTCCCCTGGATTGCAGAAGCGCTGGCCCGCACGGCCGAACTGGGCTACGATGCCTGCTTTATCACCGATGGGGACGCGGACCGCATCGGGGCCGGAGCGCGCGATGGCAGCTTTGTCAATCCGCACAGGATACTTGCCCTGGTCTGTGGCCTGCTCGTGGAGGACCGCGGAGAGCGTGGCCGCGTGGTGCGCACACTCAGTGGCTCCAGCCTCATCAAACGCCAGTGCGAGCGCCTGGGCCTGGAGCTTACCACCACACCCGTTGGCTTCAAATGGATTTACGAGGAGATGCTCAGGGGCGATGTCATACTCGGCGGCGAGGAGAGTGGTGGCATCGGTATTCCCAGTCATGTGCGCGAGCGGGACGGTCTGCTCATGGCGCTGCTGCTCACCGAGATGATGGCCAGAAAGGGCAAGGATCTCGGCGCGCTGGTAGAGGAGTTGCTCGACACGCTGGGGCACCTGGAGTACGCACGACGCGACCTGCGCCTTAGCGAGGAGGAAAAACAGCGCTTCCTCTGCGAGGTCTGCGCCGCGGAGCTCGGCACGGAGGCCTACCAAGCCAGGTTTGCTGCACTGGGCGAGCGTCTCGTAGAGATTGATTACCGCGATGGCATCAAGTTCGACTGTGCCTCCGATGCCTGGCTGCTCGCGCGTGCCAGCGGCACGGAGCCCCTGGTGCGCGTCTACGCCGAGGCAGCGAGCGTCGAGCAGGTGGAAAACCTCCTGGATCTCGGTTGCAGCCTGGTCAAGGGCATCGGAGCATGAGATACCGCGCACTCTCCACCCTGTCCAGCCTACGGTACGCACCACACAACAGAAGGCACACACCATGACAAAGACCCTTCCCGTATCACGCTATCCCAAGGTCACCGTTGTGGGTGCCGGCAATGTGGGAGCCACCACGGCGCTTCTCCTGCTCATGAAGGAGCTCGCCAACGTGGTGCTCATCGACGTGGCGGAAGGCCTGGCCCGGGGTAAGGCCCTCGACCTCATGCATATGCGGAGCAACGAGCACTTTGGCCCCACCGTCGTCGGCACCGGCAGCTATGAGGACACGGCAGACAGCGACATCGTCGTGGTCACAGCCGGAGTGCCGCGCAAACCGGGCATGACGCGTGAGGATCTGGCAGGCATCAACGCCAGCATTGTGCACTCGGTCCTCAAGGGTGCGCTTGCAGAGAGCCCCAACGCTCTTTATCTCTTCGTCACCAACCCGCTCGATGTCATGACCAATCTGGCGGTGCAACTTGCCGGCCTCCCGCCCCAGAGGCTTATAGGCATGGGCGGGGTATTGGACACCGCGCGCTTTACCTATGCCATCTCGGAGGCAACCGGCGCTGCACCCAGAGACATCAAAGCCCTGGTCATCGGGGCACACGGCGAGGCCATGGTGCCGCTTGTGAGCCTGGCCACGGTAGCGGGGCGTCCGCTCCTTGAGCTCATCACCCCCGGCCAGCTTGCGCAGATAACAGAGGCAACGGTGCAGGGAGGCGCGGCAGTCGTCAAGCTGCTGGAGACCGGGTCGGCCTTTTACGCGCCGGCTTCCTCCATCGTGCAGATGGTCAAGGCCCTGCTCGAAGGCTCCGCAACGCTCCACTCAAGCTGCGTGCGGCTTAACGGCGAGTACGGCATCAGCGGTGTCTCTCTCTGCGTACCAGTGCTACTCGGCTCAGAGGGAGTCCGTGAGATTATTGAGCTACCACTCTCTCCCGAGGAAGGTGAGCAGCTGCACGCGTCCGCCGAGTCCACCAAAGCCCAGCTTGAGCGGCTTCTTCAGGAAGGGTAACAGGGGAGGCCAGGACAAGGGAAAGCAGGACAGGGGAAAGCAGGGCAGGGGAGGCTCTAACAGGGGAGGGTTCTCCGGTTACGTTCCTGTCACACCTTTACGGGAGGCTTGCGGAGAGGGGCTTGACCTTGCCTCAGCTGAGCGTCACGCGGCGGGGGAGGTATCTTTTGAGAATGAGGTAGATTTCATCAAGGTTAACGGGTTTGCCGAGGTGGCCGTTCATGCCCGCGTCTATGCAAGCATCGATGTCTTCCTGAAACACATTGGCAGTCATGGCGATGATAGGCAGAGTGGCCGTGCTCTGGCTCGGCAGGGCTCGGATTTTGCGAGTAGCGTCCAGGCCGTCCATCTCCGGCATTTGCAGATCCATGAACACGAGGTCGTATCCCCCAGTATTGTTCCTGACCGCTTCGAGGGCCTCAAGGCCATTGGTGGCGATGTCTATCTGGACACCGCTGTCTTCCAACAGGGCCAGGACGACCTCGCGGTTTATCTCTATATCTTCAGCCAGCAGTATCCGGTAGGCACTCAGGTCAGGGATCTCGGTGGCGTCTGCCTCTAGGGCGGCGTGTTGCACGGGCTCTTCGCTTCCCAGGGCATTTCCTTGTGCCGGTGCTGCCGATGTTTCGGACGCGGCAAGAGCGGCCGGTGCTTCCGGTGCGGTGGGCGTGTCTGCCTCGCCTGATATATCTTCCTGCTCTTCCTCCGGTTCGGCCTCGGCCAGCGTCACGGTAAAGAACACTCGGGAGCCTTCGTTTATCTCGGACTCTATCCCAATCTGGCCGCCCATCAGCTCTACCAGGCGACGAGAGATGGCCAGACCCAGGCCCGTCCCGCCATACTTGCGATTGGCACCGCTCTCAGCCTGCTCAAACGATCCATAGAGATTCTCACGCACAGCCGGATCCATGCCAATGCCGCTGTCCTCTACCTCAAAGCGGAGCTCAACCCCTTCCGGCTTCGTGCCGACACAGCCAACACGCAGCGAAACAGAGCCCTTGTCCGGAGTGAACTTGACGGCGTTGGACAGCAGATTATTCACTATCTTGGCCAGGCGCTGCCTGTCGCCCATGAGGAAGGACGGGATGCGCTCGTCCAGCTCAAGGCTGAAGGCGAGATGGTGCGCGTTGATGTTTTGGATGTGATCGTTGACCACCGCATCGAGGGCCTGCCTGATATTGAAGGGCGCGT
Organism: Coriobacteriales bacterium; assembly: GCA_031267175.1. Classification (GTDB taxonomy): domain Bacteria; phylum Actinomycetota; class Coriobacteriia; order Coriobacteriales; family UBA8131; genus WQXH01. Next base: position 6,339 of record JAIRZP010000001.1, read on the forward strand.
AGTTGAGCCTGAGCTCGTTGGCCTGGATGCTGGACATGTCCAGCACATCGTTGATAATGTCGAGGAGGTGTGCGGAGGCCTCATCGATATGCCGCAGGCAGTAGTCCTTGCGTGCTACCTCCACACTATCAAGGGCGATGGACGTCATTCCGATGATGGCGTTCATGGGGGTGCGCATCTCGTGGCTCATGTTTGAGAGGAACTCGCTCTTGGCCTCGCTGGCATACACGGCATGATCCAGGGCCTGCTCGCGCTGTTCGCTGTACAGCTCGCGGGTTATGGCGTCTTCAAGGTCGAGGGAGGCACTTCTCACCAGCTGGATGTCCTTGTCCGCAAACTCACCGTGGGCCTTAGCAAACTCCAACGCCAGCACGCCCCACATTTCATTTTGCAGATAGAGCGGAAACCAGATAAAGGCGCGTATTCCTGCCTCCTGCAGCTGTGCGTAGCTTCCATCGGAATTCTGCTCGGTATGCGGAATGCTCACGGCAAGGTAGGTATCGGTATCGCCGGGGCTTCTTTCCTGCTCAAAGGCCTCTAACATCAGAGGATACACCAGCGGGATCTCGCTTTCAATGGCCTGTCTGCTGTTGTTGGTGGCGTCGCTCTCGCTCTGCCAGTAGTGTCGCAGGGGGTTGCCAAGCTCGGGCTCAGAGATATTGGCGATGTAGGAGCGAAACGCGCCGAGCGAGGTGCCGAGTGTGCTGAGCGTCTCGCTGACCCTGCTGTCAAAGGGCTGCTCGGAACTGAGCTTCTGCGATAGAGTGATCATGAGCTTCTGCACGCCCACGCTTTCTTCCAATTGGTGCTCCTTGCGTATCTGCAACAGCACGTTGGCGCACGCGGCCAGAATAACGATGGCGATACACACGAGGAGGATGATGGTGAGGTCGCGGATCTGCGCGTCGGCCTGGACAATGCCTCCGTCGTTGATGCCCACCGCCGCAACCGCTACGACCGTGCCGGCGGCATTATAGACGGGTGAGTAGGCCATGAGGCCCGAGCTCTCCGCCTCGGGATTCTCCGGGTCGGCCACGACGATCTTCCCGCCCAAGGCCTGCTCCAGCATCTCGTTTGAGGCAAGGGGTGCGGCAGTGCTGCTTGAGCTGTCTGTGCCCTGGCTGCTGCTGATGAGCGTATGCAGTTCTCCCGAGGGAAGCTGCCTGATAAAGCTGATCTCGGTGAGATTGTGCAGCGCGGCAAAGGCGCTCAGGCGGCGCTCCAACACAGCAGCTTCTTCGCGGGAAGTACTGCCAGCATCGCCGATGGCATCGAGTTCATCCGCGGAGACAATCAGCGATGCTGCCTGCGTTTCGGCCACAAGGCGCTCGCTCCGGCTTTGTTCCAGGGCGTCCACGAGTGCGTGCAGAGAGATGCCTGTGTAGAGCGACAGGGCCAGAACCACGACGGCTGAAACCAGGAACAGAACGAGTGTCAGTTTTGAACGCTTATCAGGCAAAAGTCCTCCTGTTTTGAGGCCACTATAACAGTCTGACTCTAGCGATTATCAGCGCAAAAACGAGAATCTTCACAAAATCCACACAATTGGCAGCTCTGAGTGGTCGTTTCTTCAGGTTCCCCGGCCTGCCCCCTGACCGCGTCCGTAGGGGACGGCGTCCTCGACGTCCCGAGGCATAACCCCGATGCCACGGCCCCGACACTACGCCGGACGCCGTCCTGCCACATGACCCCGACACCAAGCCTCACACCTTCCAGTTACCGGAAACGAGGAGAACGGGATGTCGGGGACGCCGTCCCCTACAGGGTCCCTGTCTCCGTGCCCCGTAGGGGGCGATGGCAATCGCCCCGCCTGGCACCCACAAAGGGACGGAACAGGAACAACGGGCGGATTGCCATCCGCCCCTACTCCTCCCCTACATCAAACTGGGAGTTATACAGCATCGCATAGAAGCCGCCTTGGGCCAGGAGGTCTTCATGGGAGCCCTGCTCGACGATGTCGCCTTCGTCGAGCACAAGGATGAGGTCGGCGTTTTTGATGGTGGAGAGACGGTGCGCGATGATGAAGCTCGTGCGGCCTGCCATGAGGTTGTCCATGGCCTTTTGGATGAGCAGCTCGGTGCGCGTGTCCACCGATGAGGTGGCCTCGTCGAGGATGAGGATGCGGGGGTCGTGGAGCACGGCGCGCGCGATGGTCAGGAGCTGCTTCTGGCCCTGCGAGATATTGGACGCCTCCTCGTTGACCACCATGCCATAGCTGCCCGGCAGGGTCTGGATGAAGTGGTCGGCCTGGGCTACGGCAGCGGCGTGGCGGACCTCCTCATCGGTGGCATCAAGCCTGCCAAAGCGGATGTTCTCGGCAATCGTGTCGGAATAGAGCCAGGTATCCTGCAACACCATGCCAAAGAGGCCGCGCAGGCTCTTGCGCTCGTATTCGCGAATATCGGCACCGTCCACGAGTATGGCACCGCTGTCCACATCGTAGAAGCGCTCGAGCAGCTTGACGATGGTGGTCTTGCCGGCACCGGTGGGCCCGACGATGGCAATCTTGGCACCCGGCGCCACGGCAGCGGAGAAGTCCTTGATGATGGTCTTTTCGGGAGTGTAGCCAAAGCGCACGTGCTCAAAGTCCACCGCGCCCTTGATGCGTGCCGGGTCTGCGACCAGAGCGTCCGTGACATCGGCTGGCACCTCGTCCTCTCCCAGGAAGGTAAAGACGCGCTCGGCGGCGGCGATGGTCTGCTGGAGGATGTTGGAGATCTGCGCGGCCTGAACGATAGGTTGCTGAAAGTTGCGCATGTACTGGATAAAGGCCTGAATATTGCCTACCTGCATGCTGCCGCCGATGGCCATCCACGCACCGATGATACACACGAGCACGTAGCCGATATTGCCCACCACGTTCATCAGCGGCATCATCAGGCCACTGAGGAAGTTGGCCTTCCATGCCGAGGAGAAGAGGATCGTGTTGTTTTCTTCAAACTCCTCCTGGGCGCGCGCCTGCCCGTTAAAGGCCTGCACGACGCTATGGGCACCAAAATGCTCCTCAACCGAACCATTGACCCGCCCCAGGTACTTCTGCTGATCGCCAAAGTGCCGCTGCGACTTGCTCACAATAACGCCGATGATGCCCACGCTGAAGGGCAGGGTGAGAATCGCCGCCAGCGTCATCTGCCACGAGATGGAGAGCATCATGATAATGACGCCGATGAGCGTAGCAACCGAGGTGATGATCTGCGTGATGGACTGGCTGAGGCTCTGGTTGATGGCGTCCACGTCGTTGGTGATGTGGCTCATGACATCGCCCGTGGAGACCTTGTCGTAGTAGGAGAAGGGGAGGCGCAGTATCTTGGCATCGATGTCGCGGCGCATGCGATAGGAAATCTTGTTGGCAACGCCGGCCATGATGAAGCCCTGCACAAACTGGAAGAGCGCGGCAACCACGTAGAGCGCGAGCGTCGAGAGCAGTATGGTGCCGATAACATTAAAGTCGGGGCCTGTGCCCGTGCCGCCAATCTGGGCCATGATGCCCTCAAACAGCTCCGTCGTGGCACCGCCCATGAGTTTGGGGCCAATAATGTTAAACACCGTGGAGGCAATAGCAAAGAGCGTAACGAATATGAGGGCTATCTTATACGACCCCAGATAGCTGAGGAGTTTGCGGAGCGTACCCTTAAGGTCTTTGGGCTTGTCGCCGCCTATCATGCCGCCGAGGGGGCCGCCGGGCCTGCCTCCGTCCATGATTCCGCCACGCGCCGGACCACCAGCGCGGGTGCCGCCTGCGCCGCGCTGCCTGAACCGCTTGAACCGACCCTCGCGGGCTGGCTGTTTCTGCTTCTCGTTGTTGGTTGCGCTCAACTGACATCACCACCCCTCGAGGCCGCGATTTCTTCGGGTGAGAGTTGCGACTCGGCAATCTCCCGATATGCGGGGCAACTCTGCAGCAACTCTGCGTGAGTCCCGTGGCCGATGACCACGCCCTCATCCAACATATAGATGCTTGCGGCATCCATGATGGTACCCACGCGCTGGGCAACGATGATGAGGGTGGCGTCGTGCGTATACTCGGCCAGCGCCTTACGGAGCGCGGCGTCGGTAGCAAAGTCCAAGGCAGAGAAGCTGTCGTCAAAGAGAAAGACCTCGGGCTGTACCGCCAGGGCGCGCGCGATAGCCAGGCGCTGGCGCTGTCCGCCGGAGACGTTGCTCCCGCCCTGGGCTATGACAAAGTCAAAGCCGGGTGCCAGTGCCGAGGCGGCATCGTCAGCAGCATCAGCAGTAACTGAGGCAGCAAGCTCATCCTGGGGAGGAGGCGTGGCTTCCCGTTCTGCTACCAGCTCTGCTTCCAACTCCGCAACCTGCTGCCCCTCTTCCCCTTCATCGGGCAAGACCTCGGGGTCGTCGCTGCCTGCCTCTGCCTGGAGTTTGCTGATGAAGCCCGCGGCCTGGGCTACCTCGGCGGCCTTTTCCACGTCAGCAGGCGGTAGGGCCGGATTGCCATAGGCGATGTTCTCGGCGATGCTGCCGCTCATCAACAGGCTTTTCTGCGGCACGTAGCCAATGCGACTCCGCAGGTCATGGGTACTGAGCTCGCGCACGTCCACGCCGTCAAACAGCACGGTGCCCTCGGTGGCATCATAAAAACGGGGAATGAGGTTGAGGACGCTTGACTTGCCCGAGCCCGTTGAGCCGATGATAGCGGTGGTGGAGCCTGCCGCGGCCACAAAGTCGATATGCTCCAACGCAGAGCTTTCGGCGCCTTCAAACCGGAAGGACACGCCCTTGAACTCCACCCGTCCTCGTTGCGCAGCTGGCAGCGTAGCAGGGATCTGAACAGGATGCTCGGGGTCGGTGATGACCGGCTCGGTATCCAGCACCTCAGCGATACGTACGGCGCTCACCGCGGCGCGTGGCACGAGGATAAAGGCCATGGCAATGAACATGAAGCTCATCACCATCATCATGGCGTACTGCATATAGGCCATCATGTCGCCCACCTGCATCTGGCTCGCGGCCACCTGCTCGGCACCTATCCAGATAATCAACACGGTGAGGGCGTTCATGAAGATCATCATTATCGGCATCATAAAGACCATGGCCCGTTGTATGAACAGGGTGGTGTTGGTGACGTCGGCGTTGGCCTTTTCAAAGCGGGCCTGCTCAAAGCGCTCGCGCGAGAAGGCGCGTATGACCATCTGTCCCATCAGGGTCTCGCGCGCCACGAGGTTGAGGCGATCGACGAGCTTTTGGATGATCTTGAATTTGGGGAGCACGATGGCCATGAGTATGCCTACCATGCCCAGCATGAAGATGACCGCCACGCCCATTATCCAGCTCATGCCCACGCTTTTCTGGAGCGCCATGATAACGGCACCCACACCCATGATGGGCGCGTAGCACAGCATGCGGATGCCCATGGTCACGACCATCTGTATCTGGGTGACGTCATTAGTGGACCGGGTGATAAGGCTGGCGGTGGAGAAGCGGTCAAACTCCGTGTGCGAGAACGCCAGCACCTTCTTGAACACGGCACTGCGTAGGTCGCGGGCAATCCCGGCCCCGGCACGGCTGGAGAGCAGCCCTACCAACACGGTCGCCGCGCCGCCCACGAGGGTGATAAGCAGCATGATGAGGCCGATACGGAGGATATAGCCGAGCTCGTAGCTGTCCATGGCAACCCCCAACTCCCGATAGAAGTTGCGCGTGAGCATGGTGGCGCTCTCACCCAGCATCATCGAGTCGGTGGCGGCCGCCTCGGCCCTGAATCCTTCCATGGTGTCTGCGGGAATCAAATTGATGAGCGGCAGGGCCTGGTAGAGGGCGGAAAAGTCGATGTTCTGCAGGTCTGCTGTCACTTCGCCGCCGCTCTCAGCATTCTCATTACCCTCCTGAGAAGTAGCGAAGGCCGAGAGATCAGCAGTGCTGTCGGCCCCTGAGCCTGCGCCTGGCGGGAGCGTGATGCCGAGATTCTCCGTACCGTGTGCGGCAAACTCCTGTAACACCTTTATCATCGTCCAGGTGGCCTGGCCAAAGGCGGCATCGAGCTCTGCACGGGTGTCGGGAGCAACCCCCTCTTTAAGCACGTAGAAACCTTCAGCCAGAGCGTCGGGGTACTGCTCACTCCACGGGCGGCCGTTGGGTGCGGTATCGCCAGGCAAAACCCGCGTGTAGTTCTCATCAAAAAGTTCTTTTTGATGGGAGTCCATGAAGGTCTCCACCAGCTCGTATCCCTCGGAAGAGACTGCCACCGGCGAGCGATCCTCCACACCGCCCTGCTGTATGCCCACATTGACGATATTGCTCATCAGATTAGGGAGATTGAGATCGCAGAGTGCCTGAACAAAAAGCAAGACAACGGCCAAGGCAATGGCTCCCAGAAAAGGTTTGATAAAACGAGCGAGTCTCAGCATGCACACAGCTTTCAAGTGGATTTACGCACGGATTCATGCGCAGAGAACAACGCTACACTACCGCCTCCTGTGCAGCGTGATGCGTAACCAAACAGATTACAAAACTTTACAGTACCAATTGTCACATAAGTGGCAGAACAACCGAGAAGGTAGTTTGCGCGAGCTGCTCCTCGTCGGGGCTTCTTTCTGGCACCGAGACATTCAAAGGCGTTGAGTCGTCAAGCAACACAGCACCATCCATCGAAGAAGAATTGTCCAAAGGCGTAGCGTCATTCGTCGGAGCAGAGCCATCCTGCGGAGCAGAACCCTCCAACGGCACGGCGGCATCCAACAGCACGCTCGTAACGCTGATACTGCCCCCATGCTCCCGCACGATTTCCTGCGCGAGGGCCAGGCCGAGGCCGCTGCCCTCAACGGCGGTGCTGTGTGCCTCGTCCACGCGGTAGAAGCGCTCAAAGACCCGGTCGATCTTCTCAGGCGGAATAAAGGCCCCCGTGTTGCCAACCGTAAGAAGCGCGGAGTGAGGCTTGTGTGCGTGGTGCGCCAGGTGCACCGTTACGCTGCCTCCCGCGTTGCCGTATTTTGAGGCGTTGTCGAGGAGGATGTCAATGAGACGCCGCAGGTGTTCCTGGTTGCCTCGGGCATGCAGGCCCTCCTCAATCTCGGCCTCAGAATTGATGCCTCGCTCAAAGAATACGGCGTCAAACTGCAGCAGGGAGCGCTCAACAAGGGCGCTGAGGTCAACGGTACCTTCGGAACCTCCCGTATCATCTTCGACCTGCGCCAGCATAAGGAGGTCGGTAACCAGGCCGTTCATGCGGTTGGCCTCTTCTTCTGTGCTTTCCAGCCATTGCTGCTGCTCGGCCATCGTTTTCTCCGGATGCCCCAGGGCGATATTGTTGTTGGCCAGAATGATCGTGAGCGGTGTCTTGAGTTCGTGCGAGGCGTCGGCGATGAATTGGCGCTGCTTGCCCCAGGCCTCTTCCACCGGTCTCAGCACCATGCGGCTGAGTACCCGGCCCATCACATAAAACGCCACCATCGCCAGAACCCATATGAGCAGCGCTATCAGGCCCTGGCTGAGGGTGGTGTCGTAGAGCTGCGAGGCATCGGCAAAG
>JAIRZP010000097.1 GCA_031267175.1 Coriobacteriales bacterium
TTCTTCGGGACTTTATCATCGCAAAATCCTGTGCCTGGCTGAAATCAGTGGTCATATAGAACCCTCGACCAAAATCCCTGAAAGGCTGGCTGAAGTCAAGCGAAGGTGTATCGAATGCACAGTACGTACCATGGTAGAGTTTGCTGATTTGATTCAGCTCAGGAATATACATGTCAACTCACCGCTATCCCTAATTCTTCGGAAGCTTCATGAGCAGCACCATTCACCCCGAGATAGTGGAGCAGGTCGTAGTTATCATACAGAAAGTCGATGATCGTATCTGAGCGGTCAGCAACCTGCTGATGGTCGATTCCATCAAGCTTCCTGAGTACGGAGAAGACAAATGTGTTTCTCATCTGATCTTCGGTCATGTTGGCCTTCCGAATAGTTATCTGGCTGAATCGTACTGAACCCATTGTACTAAAACTGCGCTGTGACTGCGCAAACCATTCGCCGCGATTGGTTATCGTGAAGCTCCGCTATCCGTGAGGCTGCGCTCTCCTGATCGAGAAGTGGAATCCAGATGAGTTCATTGCTCCCAACACACGGCATGCCAGACCCCCCCCACGCATTCAGCAAAGCGTATAGTACTTGCCAGCTTTGGTGAGACGACCTTTCGTCTGGAGGCTTTTGATACTCTGGGTGACACGCACCCTGGTTGAGCCCACCATTTCGGCGATGAATTCGTGGGTCAGGGGTTTCTCGATGCGGATGCCATTATCGACACTGCGACCGTGGCTTTTGGCAAAGCTCGACAGGAGGTTGATGATGCGATCCTCAACCTCGTTAAACGTCTGGTCGACCAGATGTTGCGTCAGCCCCTGGAGCTTGTAGAGTACCGACTTGAGTATGCAGTCGAAGATGGTGGGATCCTGATAGGCGAGCCTGGTGAGCTTTGCGCGGTCGAGAATTGCGAACTCGGCCTTGGTGAGGCAGGTTACCATGACGACGCTGGAGCCTTCGGAGAGCAGCGCATCATCAATGAAGGTGCGCTCTTCATGCAACGCGAGGATGCGCTTTCGGCCTGCCTCGCTCATGAGGCTCACCTCAACGGTGCCAGCCAACAGCAGATAGAGGTTGTCGTTCACACGTTCAAGGGGAATCAGAGCACCCTTACCATAGCTGCGTAGCGTGGCAATGGGCATCAGTTTCTGGACGAGCTCATCGCTGACGGCGTCGTCTGACCAGGGCGACCATTCCTCGCAATAGCTCGTTGGTTCGTACACCGCCTGCCTGTTCACCGTCTCCCTCACCTTTAGTTCTTTCACCTTTAGTTACCTCACTTGATAGAAGTCGATCGCGCTCCAAAAAGAAGCCCTCACTCTACTCCCTCACGCTACAAAAACCTGGCCAATGGTATCACAGGATACAGAATCGTGCCCTGAACCCTGCTTACAATATCAAAGAGTGCTGAGCTGAGTTCCGCCGAGAGCAGCATCAACCGCTGGCCTGCAAAGGCTCTGGGCGGCTGCCCTTAAAGGTTCCTCACGCAAAACAGCACCACCCGTTCATCCAACAAAAGGAGGCAACCATGACCGGTTCTATCGTGCAAGCCATGAGGAACACCAAGCCCTACTACTTTCCCGGAGCGCTGTTCAGTCTGCCTGAATATGAAGGCTGGCAGGCTGAGCAGATGTCGTGGCACGAGACTGTCTGCATAGGCAGTTGGTCTTTTGCGCCCTGGGGGGTGCTTGAAGGGCCGGAGACGACCAAACTTCTCCAAGACTATTCCATAAACAGCTTTGCAAACAACCCCGTAGGGCAGGTCAAGCACCTCGTGGGTTGCAACACAAAGGGCAAGGTGCTGGCCGAGGGTATACTGATGAAGGTGGCGGAGGAGAAGTTCCTCATTACCACCCTGCCCTGGTGGCAGTACATCGCCACGCTGGGACGCTACGACGTGCACTTTACTCCGGCAGCCCCGGGCTCCATAACCCTGTATCAGGTCTGTGGCCCGCGTGCCCTCTATCTGCTTGAAGAGGTCTGCGGCGAGAGTCTGCGCGATGTGAAGTTCATGCACTTCAAAGACGTGAAGATCGCCGGACACGACGTCAAAGCCACCAACGGCCTGACCATGTCGGGCGAGATCGGCTTTGAGCTGCGCTTCTCATCGGAATATCATGACGAGATTTTAGATCTGCTGCTTAAAGCCGGCGAGAAGTACGGCGCCTGCCACCTCGGCTCGCGTACCGCCATGCAGCACGTGGAGGCCGCCTTTCCCACGATGGGCTTTCAGTATCTCCCTGCCGTCGCCGACGACGATGATGAGCTGGTTGCAGGGTTTCGCCATTTCATGAGCGGCGGGCAGGTCAGTAACGAGTCGCAGTTCAAACTCGCTGGCAGTTTCGAATCTGATGACGTTCGCGACTACTACTTCTCTCCCCTCGAACTGGGCTGGTCAAGCCACCTGAAGTTCGACCATGACTTCTACGGACGGGCGGCCCTGGAGCTTGAGGCGCGCCAACCCAAGCGCAGGATCATCACCTTTGAGTTTGATAAGGCCGATGTCGTCGCTATCTATGCCTCCCTTTTTGATGAGGGGGAGCCCTATCGCTACCTCGACATACCCATCTACGACTTCATGACCATCCAAGCCGACAGGGTCATGCAGGGCGGCCGGCTCGTGGGCATCTCCACCACGCCGTTTTACAGTTACTACTACCGCAAGATGCTAGCCATCGGTTTCGTGGACACGGCAGTCGAGCTGGACTCGCGCGTCGAGATTACCTGGGGAGACCCGGGCACCCCGCAAAAGATCATCCACGCCACCGTCAAGCAGTCCCCCTACAAGCCCGACCGTCGCCGCACCAGGCTCACTGACCTCCCCTTAACCTTCCCTGGCCGCTGAGTGTTGGGAAGAGGAGGCACAGAGACGATGAGCAATACAACCGATACAACCGAACAGGCAATCCACAGGGAGGGCGATGAGATACGCTACACGATCTGCCAGCAGAACGGCTGCTTCACCGGCTGTCTGTTGGCCTGCCATGTGAGCGACGGCAAGCTGGTGGCGATAGACGTTGGCGATCCAATCCACGCAGACATGCCACGCGAGGATGTTGGTGAGACGGCGGTCAGAGAAGGCATGATCCAACACCGACCATGCGTGCGCGGCAGAATGTGGCGCAAGACGCTCTACCATCCCAACCGTGCGTTGCACCCAATGAAGAATATCGGTCAAAAAGGGAGCCCCGTATGGGAGCAGATCTCCTGGGAGGAAGCCCTTGATACCATAGCGCAGAAAATAGTCGAGACGCGCGACACCTACGGGCCCTACTCCATCTCCGGCGGCATGTTCTTTTTGGATTTTGCTGCCTGGGCCGGATTCGGACACTCCACCTGGGGCTGTGCCTCAACTGCCGGGCATACGCTCGCCGATGCCGTGGTCATGGGCGTGGACCTCCCGATGCCCTTTGGGCACAGCCCCACGCCCCCGCGCGGCACCGAGCCTCCCGACCTTCTCAATGCCAAACTGATCATTGCGATAGGTTGGAATCCTGCTGTTTCCTACACGGCTGACAACCTGGTCCTGGCGCTGGCAAGGGAGCGTGGCATCCCTATCATTGTCATCGATTCTCGTTACACGTCATCGGTACAGGCCTACGCGGATCAATGGATTCCCATCCGGCCAGGAACCGATATCGCCCTGTTGCTGGCCCTTGCCCATGTCCTGTTCACAGAGGATCTGCTTGATCACGCCTTTGTCGATCGATTCGTGGAGCCGGAGGGGTTTGCCAGATGGCGCTCGTACGTGCTTGGCGAGGCCGATGGCATTGCCAAGACGCCGGAATGGGCCGAGACGATCTGCGCGGTGCCGGCTGAGACCATCCGGGAACTGGCGCGCCTGTACGGCGCACACCACGGGTATTCCGACGGGAACGCCTGCTTCTTCAAGCTTCACTTTGCTCCTGCGCGGATCGTTGGGGGAGAAAACGTTGGCCGCGCCGGGATATACCTCCAGGCACTGACCGGAAACATCGGCGTTCCCGGTGGTTATTACGGTGGTGGCGAGTGTACGGTTCCCTTCTTCATGCCGGTTCCGATGGTCAACTGGCAAAGGGCGATGCCTTCGAGCGCCGACCCTATGAGCGTGCCCCTGTATGACGCGCGCGGTTGGGTGGATGCCGTGTTGCTCAAAGACAGGCTCGACAGCGGCGAGATGACGGAAGAGGAGTATCGCCACCGTATCGGTTGTGCTGAGGACTGGCCGTTGCCCGATATACATATGGCCTTCAACCAGGTGGGCACCGACATCGGCACCCATGACAACCAGAGGATGTGGGAGGCGTACCGCAAACTCGACTTTGTCGTCAAGGCCGTCTATCACGCAGACCGTCCCGAAGCCGCCTATGCAGACATCGTTTTGCCCTTGGCCGACCCATTCTTTGAAGCATCCGGGGATGCCATGGGTGGGGGAGGCTTCTTCTACCCGGGATTCATGAGCGTTTCGGCGTACGGAAACTATTTCATATTGAGCCAGAAAGTCATCGAGCCGCCGGGAGAGGCAAAACCCCTTGCCTGGATAAACGCGCAGATAGCCAGACGCCTCGGCATTCTTGATGAGTACAATCCCCGCCTTGCCGATGTGCTCGATGACCCGAAGGCCTGGGATGAGCGTTACGTCGAACTGCAGCGCGAAGCCTATGAGGAATGGCGCGTGTACTACGCGGGATGGGCGGAGGAAAGCGGCATCGAGCCTGCCCAGGCACCCTCATTTGACGAGTTTTGGGCCTGCCCCATCTTCCGGGTGCCTCTGAAGAGGGAACCGCACTATGGCTTCAAAGAGCAGATCCAGGAAGGCATGCCCTTCAATACGGAGTCGGGCCGTATCGAATTCCATTCTCACTTTCTTGCCGATCCGGACATGGCGGACAAGGAGTTCATCTTCCCGCAGACAGGGGCGCCGTCCGGCATCTGCTTTGGTGGGAGCAAGCCTGCCGTTATTCCGCCTCAGGCTGAGTACACCGAAGCCTGGGACAGCCCCCTGGGGCAGATGGCACAGGAGTATCCGCTACGTCTGATAACCCCACACTCCTTCTTTCGGCAGAATACCGCGCAGGACAACAATCTTTGGATAGAGGACGAAGCGCGGCATGCGCTCTGGATCAGCGTGGCCGATGCCAGAGAACGGGGGATACGCGACGGTGACATGGTCAGGATAGCAAACCCGCAGGGTGAGGGGATTCTGCCGGCCTACGTGACTTCTCGCGTCGGGCCGGGAACGATATGCATGGTCTACGGTGCTTGGTATCGCCCGGGCTTGAGCCAGGAGCAAACCGAACGCATGCCTGATGGCGTAGACCTGAGGGGGAGCGCCAATAACTTCACCTCGTCGCGTATGTATCCCTGGGTTAAGGGCAATCTTCATTGTGCCAGTCTGGCGCAGGTGGAAAAGGTCAACGGAGGTGAGTATTAAATGGCACAGCACGCCTTTTTCTTTGATGAGAGCCGCTGTATCGACTGCCGGGCCTGCTCGATTGCCTGTCGTGATTGGCACGACATTCAGCCGGGCCCGGTAAAGTTCCTGCGCAGATTCACGTGGGAAGAAGGGGCTTTTCCCGATGTAGTGATGCATACCCTGTTTGCGTCATGCTACCACTGCAAAAGGCCTGCCTGTGTCAGCGCCTGCCCGAGCGGCGCGCTTTGGAAGGAGGATACCTACGGGGCGGTTCTGACCGACGCGGAGAAGTGCCTGGGTTGCCGCAGCTGTTGGAACGCCTGTCCGTATGGTGCGCCCCAGTTTGGTGATGACGGTGCCGGCCCTGGCGGCGGCGCCGGTGGTGAAAGCATGGGCAAAGCTGACATTGGCTCCGGCGGCAACGTTGGTGGTGATGGCACTGCCTTCGCTGAGAATGGCTCTGACGGCAGTGGCAGCATTGCGGGCAGTGTT
>JAIRZP010000110.1 GCA_031267175.1 Coriobacteriales bacterium
CTGCCTCTTTCAGGCGCAGCGCGATAACGTCCATATCGGCAATGTCTGCCGGGTTCGTCCAATCGCCTGCAAGCGAAGGGTTGATGAACCGGCGGGCCTCTTCGACCGTGCTCAGGCCGCGAGCGGCCAGGACTCCCGCAACGATGCTGTAGAGCCCGAGCTCCCGCGTGAATTCGGCGGCCAGAGCGGCAGGGAATGGCTTTATTTTCCAACGCACGAAGAATTTCCTCCATCAGATTGTGTATACGGATATGCCTGAGTATCCTCTATTGTACCCCTCAACAGCGGTATGCGGTAGAATAAGCTTCATCGTATGCGTAAGCAGGGCCCGGTATACAAGGAGCGGGATTTGGCCAGAAAACCAAGGTTCGGCCAACGAACATGGAACTTCTCGGATGGCGGCAACAAGTTCAATGGCCGTCCGAGGCCTGTGCGCTTACGCGGCCAGAAGCCTATTTCGCCTGCGCTCAAGCGGGGTGTCATCCACTGCAAGCGCTGCGGCAGCAGGGTTGTGGGCAATGTGGCCAACTGTCCCTTTTGCGGACGCCCGCTCCGCCCTGTCTACGCCCGCTTCTGGTTCTGGCTCATCGTCGTCGTGGTCGTAGCAGGCGGAGTTATCCTTCTCGTCAATACAGCCCTGCCGGAAGAGAGCACCATGCCCTCCAGTCCTGCCGAACCGGAACTGCCCCGGGTGGTCGGCGCTGCGGAAGACAGCTCCCTCAAGGAACTGCCGCTGGGAACGACCATAGACAACAGTGGTCTGGAGGTGACGGTCTCAAGCGTGGCCGCGGGGCTGGAGGCTGCCAATGGAGCGCGGATCCATGTGGTCGAGGTGGAGTTCATCAACGATACAGAGGAAGCAGCCGTATTGTACTCGACCCAGTGGATGCTGGAGCTGTCGGACGGCACACGGCTCGATACCTTCGTTGGCTCTGCGGCAGACGGCGCTACCATTTCCTCCAACTTTGAGGCCTATACGCTCGCGCCCAATGGACGCTTCTCCGGTCGGCTCTACTTTGCCGTTGCCGAGCCGGCGGCCACAGAAGAAGAGGATACAGAAGAGGGTGCAACCAGCACGGACACGGCAAGCACGGAGCCTGCCGCTGTCACGCCCAGCGCTGTGGTGTACCAGCCCTCGGCGCTGGCCTATAAGGAGGAACTCCTGGTTACCTGGCGGGTCGCACCGTAAGGCCCGGCTACGCACCTGCTCCGAGCGACCGCACTACTCACCCAGATTCTCCGACGCGGAAAAGACACCCACGCCGTCGCCGTACTTCTCATAGAGCTTCTTATATTTGGGCTCACGCTGCTTCCAGAGGGCATACAGAGGCGTCGCGACAAAGACGGAACTGTAGGAGCCGAGAATCAGGCCAAAGGTCATCGCAAACGCAAAGTCCTTGAGGGTCTCCCCACCAAAGAACAGCATGGCGAGGATGGGCACGAGGGAGGTCGTGAGCGTGTTGATGGTACGCATCAGCACCTGGTTGACGGAGTGATTGGCCACCGTCATGAAGCTGTGGCTCTTCGTGGACTCCATATTGTCCTTCATGCGATGGAAGACGACCACCGTGTCATAGAGCGAATACCCCATGATGGTGAGCAGGGCCGCCACGACATTAGGCGTGACCTCACGCCCGAGCAGCGCATAGACACCCACGATGATGACGAGGTCGTGGATGAGCGTCACCACAGCCGCGAGGCTCATCTTGTACTCAAAACGGATGGCGACATAGCCGATGATGAGCACGATGGCCACGAGGAAGGCGATGGCCGAGGTGCGCGTTACTTCCACGCCCCAGCCCGGCCCGATGGTCATGACCTGAAAACTGCCCGTGTCAAGCTCCAGCGAAGCCGCGACCTCGTCGGCAAGGGCAGAAGCAGCCGCGGCATCGGTCTCAGCCGTGCGCACGACAAAGCCAGCCTCGCCGTCGGAGCTCATGGTCGTCTGCACAATGGGCGATTCAGCACCTGCCTCGGTAAAGGCGTCACGCATCTCCTCGGTGGTGATCTCACCGGTGTTGCTGAAGTCGATGGAGGTGCCGCCGACAAACTCAATGCCAAAGACAAGCCCTTTGAACACGATGGCGAGAATGGCTATGACCAGGAGCGCCGCGGAGATAGCAAAGAATATCCGACGCTTGGACAGGAAGTTGATGTCTTTCTTGAAGGGTCTCACCATTATTGCTCACCCCTTACGAGTTCTCCGGCCTGCACCGCGATCTCTTCATCTTCCCTGACACCCCAGAAACCGGGATGACGGGTGATGATCTTGGGGGCAAGCAGTCGGATGAGCGGGGCTTTGAAGATAAGCATGGTGAGGATGTCGCAGACCACGCCGAGTGCGAGCGTGAGGCCAAAGCCCTTGACTGCGCCCACCGAGATGAAGAAGAGGGCCAGGGCCGAGATCATCGTGACCAGGTCGGCGTCGATGGAGGTGATGATGGCGTGCCTGACCCCGGTTATCGAGGAGGCACGAACGCTGCGGCCCATGCGTATCTCCTCCTTGAACCGCTCAAGCACAAGGATAGAGGAGTCGGCCGCCACACCGATGGAGAGCACAATGCCCGCGATACCGGCGAGCGAGAGTGCAAACTGGTTGAAGTAGCTGAGTACGGCCAGTATGCCCAGATACAGGACCGCAAAGACCGCGATGGCGGCGGAGGTGAGCAGACCGATGCCGCGGTAGAACACGAAGAGGTAGATGGCTACGAGCGCGAGCCCGATAAGCGCGACGAGCACGCCCTGAAAGAGTGCCTCCTGGCCGAGCGTTGGCCCTATCACCTGAGAGGAGATGACGCCGAGGGTGACTGGCAGCGAGCCGGACTCCAGAACGGTCTTGAGCGAGTTGGCATCCTTGAGGGTATAGTCGCCGGTGATGGCCACGTTGCCGTCGGTGATGGCGCTCTGTACGGCCGGCGCGCTCTGTATGGCACCATCCAGGATGATGGCTATCTTGCCGTTGGTGGCCACAAGCTCACGAGTGACCTCGGCAAAGGCTTCGGTGGCCTCGCCGTTGAGGTCGAGGTTGACCGCAAAGGTGGTGCCTATCTCAGACTCCTGGCTCACCGATACGGAGTCGATGTCGGCACCGGTAAAGATAGGCGTATAACTGTCCGGCTCCAGCGCCAACAGATGATAGGTGGTGTAGGTCTGGCTGCCACTCTCATCTATGGAATACGAGGTCATCGCGTACATCCCTGCCGGAACACGGCCATTGCTCAGTTCCGCGTCTATCTGCTCCTCGCTTACCTGGTCAAAGGCGAGCATCTCGTTGAGTTGCTGGTCGGAGACGACAGAGCCACTCTCAAGAGACTGCACGTCCTCCTGCTCAGAAACATCGGCCAGGTTGACAAACTCCAACAGACCGGTCTGGCCGATGGTGGACAGCGCCTGCGTCTGATCGATGCTGCCCGGTATCTGCACCAGCAGCTGGTTACTGCCCTGCATCTGCACCGAGGCCTCACTGGCCCCGAGCAGGTTGACCCGGCGTTCGATGATCTGCCGCGCGGCCTCCATCTCTTCCACACTCACGCCGGCGTCACCGGCCTTTGAGGCCTCCATGACAATGGACAGGCCTCCCTGTACATCCAGACCCTGATGAATCTTCTCCTGAGGCGGGATGAACATGAAGCACGAGCCCACCAGTAACACCGCCAACACAATCAGCAGCGCAACATGGTTGCGCGCTGGCGAAGGCCTTTTTTTAGGTTTGAAGCGTTTATCAGCCACATTCCCCTCCATATCGAATAAAGGACGTACTGGATTATAACGCTTTTGCGCTCAATAATCGGCAGAAGCGGTAGAATCGTACCATTCTTTGAGAAAGTCCTGAAAGTTTCCGGCCAAAATGGCCGCACGCGCCTTGCGGGTGAGATTCAAAAGGTAGTGGACGTTGTGCAGTGACAGCAACACGGCACCGGTTATCTCGCTGCTCTGTATGAGATGGCGGAGGTAGGCGCGGGAATAATGCTGGCAGGTGGGGCAGCTGCAGAGCGGATCCAGGGGAGAAAAGTCGCGGGCAAAAC
>JAIRZP010000157.1 GCA_031267175.1 Coriobacteriales bacterium
ACATCGCAAAACTGTTGGAGGAACAGGGTTGAAGCCCTAATGAGCGATGACATCCTCAAACTCAGCAATCAACTCTGTTTCCCTCTTTGCGCCGTGGCATAGACAACGAATAGCCAGCCTCCATTTTGATTCCCCACCCTACCTTGGTTCGGTTAGCCTGCAATGGTCGATGATGCGACGAATCGGCTACGGCCATTTCTGCCGCGAAAAACCAGAGCGACCGAATGCGTCATGAAAAGACTATTCAAGCTGTCGCAAAACTTCAAGAATCGTGCGAGATCACGAAGATGGTTTTCCCCTGTGCGGGCAACTCCTGCAAAAGATCGCCGAGACGCTGCCTGTTCCTGCCGTCCAAGCCGCTGGTCGGCTCGTCTATGAACGGGAGTGCAACTCAATCATTCGCACACGCGGCGAATGTTTGTCCGCGTACCCCATAGGGTAAGCATACCGGCATGCCAAGGACAGGGTGTCGGATCACTTCGGCTTCGACATCAAAGACATCGCGGAGCATCTCTGGCGTTATAATCTCGCTTGGTGTACCGGCGTAGTTCCTTTCCCCATCCTTGATAGCCACGAGATAGTCGGAGAACATAATCGCGTGGTTCAGGTCGTGTAGAACCATGACGACCGTGACGCCCTGCTCTTTGTTGAGCTGCTGCAGGAGTTGCAGCACTTCCAGTTGATGGGAGATGTCCAGATAGGTTGTGGGTTCATCCAGGAACAGGATGTCTGTTTTTTGTGCCAGGGCCATGGCAATCCACCCCCGTTGTCGTTGGCCTCCGGAGAGGCGGTCCATGTCTCGATCCGCCAGTTTGGCCATATCAGTGCACGATAGGGCCCAGTCGACGACCTCGATGTCCTTCGCGGTGAGGCCAGACAGCCTTGTACGATAAGGGAAACGTCCAAACTCGACCAGGTCCCTTACGGTAACGCCTTGGGGCGCCTGCGACCCTTGAGGCAATAGAGCCAGTTTTTGTGCTACAAGTTTTGTGGGCATACTGTGGATAGACATTCCCTCAAGGTATACGGTGCCCTTTAATGGGGAGAGCAGTCGGGACATGGCTTTGAGGGCCGTTGATTTTCCCGAGCCGTTTGTCCCTATCAAGGTGGTGATTTTCCCGGGCGGGACCTCCAGGTCAAAGCCTTGAAGAATCGGGATACCGCTGTAGCCAGCAGACAGCCCGTCTACTGTCATGTAGGGCTGCATGAAACCAGGGCCTCCTTTAGACGTACTTCCGAAGCAGGTAGAGAAAATAGGGTGCCGCTAAAACGGCCACGATGATCCCTACCGGCACTTCAATGGGCTGGAACAGCGATCTGCCTACCGTATCTGCCAAAAGGAGGAGAAGCCCGCCTATCAGCAGGGAGGTGGGAAGAAGGTTGCCATGGCGCATCCCTATAAGCCTTTTCGCCATATGAGGTGCAACCAGACCGATGAACCCGATTCCTCCACTGACAGAAACGCAGACGGCTGCCAATGCGACGGCGACGATGAGCAGGATCCGCCGTTCCCTTTCGACCCGGACGCCCAGTGCAAGCGAGGTATCCTCTCCGAGTAGCAACAAGTTCAAGACGCTTGTTCGGCCCAATGCCAAAGGTGCCAAGAGCAGCAGATAGGGGGTCAGAGTCGCTACCTGGTGCCAACTGCTACCCCAGATGTTCCCTGACAGCCATCTGGCTACCAATTGATAACTGCTGTTCTCCATGTCAGCAGCCATGACGAGCATCAATGCGGAAAAGCCCGCAGAAAGCGCAATGCCGCCGAGGAGCAAGTAGCCTGGCCTCAACTTGCCGTTCCTTTGGGAAAAAACGTAGAGAAGCAAGGCAACGAGTAAGCCGCCTGCCATGGCAAAAAGAGGCTGATATATCATCGTGTTGATATGCAGGGTCGAAAAAAACGATAGGAACAGCATGACCATGAAGCCGGCACCTGCGTTGATGCCAAGGATGCCGGGATCCGCCAGGGGGTTTTCTGTGACCGTCTGCAGGATACAACCGGACAGTGCCAATCCCATGCCGCACAGGACGGCGAGGACGATTCGCGGGAGCCGGATCTGCAGCAATACGGCAGATGCGTCAGCACTGCCTGGGTGCAGGAGGGTTGTGAAAACATCATGATAGGAGAGCACCGAATACCCGCAGTTCATAGAGAGCAGAACGGCGGCTATGAGCGCAAGAAGGAGAAACCAGGGCAGCCGCCGCCGCCGCGTGTGCTGCCGAAATCCTTGTTGCGGTCTTCGACGCGGCGATTGCCGAGGTGGCCGTCGTAGCTGTTGTTGTGTGGACGATCTCACAAGGCAAGCCCGCGCTTCCGGTATGTCAGCGCCAGGAGCACCGGGACGCCGATTATCGACACGAGCGCGCCTACGGGTGTGTCAAAAGGCGCATGGATCATACGGGCAGCCACATCGGAAAGCACCAACAGTATCGCGCCGAGGAAAACTGAAACTGGCAAGACCCTTCGATAGTCCGTTCCCACCAACAAGCGTGCCGAGTGCGGCACTATCAGGCCCAAAAATGAGATTCCGCCTGCCAGGGACACGCTTGTGCCCGCCAGGACCAGAACCGTTGCCAGTCCTGCCAGCCGAACGAGCCGTACGTTCAACCCAAGTCCCGCTGCGCTCTCCTCACCCAGTGCCAGCATAGAGAGGTTGTGCGACAAGAACAGGCCCGCACAGACTGCTCCAACGAGCCAAGGGGCGGCTATGGCCAGTTGTTCCCATGAGATACCAGAAAGACTGCCTGAGCCCCAGAAGGAGAGTTCCTTGGAAAGGCCGAACGTCAGGGATACTCCCTGGCTCAACGCAGTCAAAAAGGCGGATACGGCAGCGCCAGCAAGGATAAGGCGGATCGTCCCGGCGCCATGCCTTCCCGTCCCAAAGCCAAACACCATGAGAGCAGCTGCGGCAGCGCCAAAAAACGATGCGAGCATAAGGCTGAAAGACGACAGGGCCGGAAGTATCACGGCGCCAAGTGCGACGAAAAGACCTGCTCCAGCATTGATTCCCAGCAGGCCTGCATCTGCCAGGGGATTTCTTGTGATGCCCTGCATGACAGCGCCGGCAAGCGCGAGGGCCGCTCCGACGAGGCAGGCGGCCAAAGCCCTTGGTATGCGCATCTCAAGCATGATTCTTCCGATGTCGGACAAATCACTTGGATGGACAAGCGACTGGACAAGCGCATGGAAAAGCGACCCTATGCCTCCGCCAGCCACGCCGATGCTCACGGAAAACAATATGCAGAGCAGCAAAACGACAGCCATGCCCAGCAATAACAGGGCGAACCTCAACTCGGCATAGGCTTTCCGTCGAATCTGCCGTCGAACCGATACGGCATTGTCCAGGGTTCTTTTTTGAGAAGGTCGTGCGCTATCCGACATTCGTATGGTTTATGAGAGCG
Source organism: Coriobacteriales bacterium (assembly GCA_031267175.1). Taxonomy (GTDB): domain Bacteria; phylum Actinomycetota; class Coriobacteriia; order Coriobacteriales; family UBA8131; genus WQXH01. The sequence goes on from JAIRZP010000157.1 coordinate 3,400, forward strand.
TTGGCCAGCCTCTCCATGTACAGCAGTTTTCCGTTGGGGGTATAGGCCATGTTATACTGCATGTCGTTGAGCCCATAGTACACGTTCCCGCTCTGTACGGCTTTAAGACCCTGCCAAGCGGGGCTGTCGCCCGTTTCGCCCAGTTGGCCGTCGTCGCTGAAGAAGAAGATGTGGTCTGCGTCGATCATCGAGAAATACTCGGCATCGACGACCTCGCCCCAAACATCCTTGGGGACACCTGACGAGGGGGTCAATCCCAACCCGTCATAGACAAGTTCGCCGGGGCCTCCTGTCCGGTAAATATAATAGGAACCAAAATGCACCGAGTTAGCCTCAATCACCGCAACGGTTTCAGTGCCGATCACATCCTTGACCTTGCGGGAGAGATCGACGGCTTTTGTATCATAATCCTCAAGCCACTTGGCAACAACATCCTGCTTGTCGAGCCATTCGCCCAGTTGCTGAAAGCGGCCCCTCCAGTTGACGAAGTTGATGTCGTCGCTCAACATGGCGGTTGGCGCAATCGCCTTTAACTGGTCGTACACTTTTTCGTGTCTGATGTTCATGATGATAAGATCCGGCTTCAACTCCGCAATCTTCTCCAAGTTCAGATCCATCGATCCAGAGTAGTTCCCGACCACCTCGATGTTGTTCTCTGCGAAGTAACTCTGCAAATAGTCTGGTACGGTCACTCCGTCGAACATGCTCGTGTTTGCCGACCCGACGAAGGGAGCTCCCAAAACGATCAGCTCGTCCGCAGAGCCGGAGACATCCACGATGCGTTGCGGGTGGGCGGGGATCTCGACGCTTCCCTTCATATCCTCGATTGTCCTGATGCTGTCATCCTGATTGGTTTGATTGCCGCCGTTTTGCTCCGTCGCTTCCGGAGGAGTGTCGGGGGTGGCTGTGCAGGCAGCCATAAGAATTGCCGTCGCAAGACAGGCGACCAGAAACAGAAACACCGAGATAAGCGATTTCCTTTCCCTTTTCATGTCAATCCTCCTGAAAAAATGTCCTATACTAATAGTTAGAAGTAACTACCTTTTATAAGCATAGGGGATAAAGGCGTGCGTCCCTTGCTTCTGGACGGACTTTTCCTGCCCCGGGACGGACTATTGAGGATCAACGATGGAGATGCCTTACCTGCCTTTGAGATATGAAAGATCAGATGTGTTTCCCACAACGAGCATGTCAATACGCCCCGGCATGCATATCACGGTGTCTTCCGGTACGTTGCAAAAGAAGCTGGAGTGGAAGACCGAGGCGGTCTCCCCCCTCTTTGAGTTATCCTATAATCGGAACAAAGCTATATGCGGCGAAGTGGGGCGGACGATTGTAGAGCACCGACCCGGCTATTCTTCCTTAGGGTTCCTCGGACCTGTCTGTGGCCATTCCGAGTACGACTGCGGAGATGAGGTCAAGCTCTATTCCATTTGGGTCGGGCCAAAGGTCTTTGATGGGTTCTGCCAGTCAGTTAACGGCAAGGACAGCGTGGGGTTTCGCTCGTTCCATAAGGGTGCCTACAATTGCTGCAGCTTCAAGACCGACGCACGGGAAGAAGGCATCTTGGGTAAATTGGACAGATGCTTCTCGGGCGAGGCGGACAACTTGAACAGGCTTCTTCTTGAAAGCCAGGTGCTGGAACTTCTGTCATTGAACCTTGAGAGGCTGCTCGGTGCAGGCTCCGATGGGATCAGGCCAGAGGAGCTTTCCAGAACCGATATTGAGTGCTTGGCCCGGGCGCGGGAGATACTGTTGGCCCGTCTTGAATCACCCCCCTCTTTGCTGGAGCTTTCTCGTTTGATCCAGATGAATGACTGTAAGTTGAAGCGCTCCTTTAAGCGCTATTTTGGAAAGACCGTATACGAGTTCATTCGGGAGCAGCGGCTGGAGAAAGCATTTTTTCTGCTTCAGGACGGTCGTTACAACGTAAGCCAATCAGCATCCGCTGTAGGCTATACGAATCTGAGTCATTTCTCACAGGTGTTTCGAAGCAGGTTCGGTGTGAATCCAAGCGAGTTGCTGTCATGCGTTACGCATGAAAGAATTGGCAAGAAAAACACCTTCTGTCAGCTACACCCTTGATCTCAGCTTCGCCATTGTCCCGTCAGGGCTCGGTACAACATTCAAGTCATCGTTGCTCTGAGAAACTTGACTGCGTGAACGTAAAAAATGACTTGGTCACCCCAGAGGAAGCAGCATGCGTACCAGTCTCGAATAGGTGGAGGGGATAAGGGCGAAGTCTTCGACCTTCTCCGTGCTCTCAAAGCTCAGGATGCGTGTGGCGGTGCGGATGAGGAACTCGTGGTCGTGCGAGATTACGAAGACGGTTTTTCCCTGCGCGGACAGCTCCTGTAAAAGGTCGCAGAGGCGTTGCATGTTCCTGCCGTCCAAGCCGCTGGTTGGCTCGTCCATGAACAGGATGTCAGCGCCCTTGGCGACGCAGGCGCCGATGGTCAGGCGCTGTTTCTGCCCGCCGGAAAGCGACAGGGGATGCCGCTCGGCAAGTTCGGTGAGCCCCAGCTTCTCAAGCAGCGTGTTGATGGTTTGCCGCGTCGCCGCCGTGTCCTTTATGCCAAGCAGGAGTTCTTCTTTTGCGCTCTCGGCAAACAGCTGGTAGTCCGCGTCCTGCATGACGAGCCCGCATTTGTCGCAGCGCTGTCGCCTGCGGTTTTGCCTGCGTCCGCTTAACCGGATGTCCCCGGAAACCTGTTGTTCCAAGCCACATATCGTGCGTGCGAAGGCGGTCTTTCCCACGCCGTTCTTTCCCACGATGCCGATGATTTCCCCAGGATAGAATCGCAGGGAGAGCCTGCTCAGCAGCCGTGCACCCCGGTAACCGACGCACAGGTTTTCCAGTTGTACGGAGGAGGTTGTGGCGGACGAGGGCGGTGGGGCTGATGTGGGCGGGAATGGCGGTGGTGGGGAGGATGGTGGCGGCAGGGAAGGCCGTGGCGAGGGGGGCGTTGCTGAGAGGGGAGAGCGGGCGGGATTTTTAGCGCTCGCGATGTGGACACCAATTGCAGCATCCTCGTTATTCTCCGTATCAAAACCGATTGACGCCTGTTCCAGAGTGAGGCTGCGCAGTCCGTACCGCTCGCGCTGCGTTTGGCTGAGACTCCGCCAGCTTCCGTTTGTCAAATCCAGCGCCACCTCGCCATCCTGAATCACAATCAGGCGGTCGATTATATCCGTCAGGTAAGCGAGCCGGTGTTCGGATACGATGACGGTCTTACCCTGCCGCTTCAAGGCGGCAAGGGTATCTGCCAGTTCCCCTGTGGCTGCCATATCGAGGTTCGCGCTGGGTTCGTCAAACACATGGATGTCTGGCTGCATGGCCCGTATCGAGGCGATGGCGATTTCCTGCTTTTCTCCGCTGGAGAGGCGAAAGATGCTGCGGTCCTTTAGAGGATGCAGCCCCTTCTCCCAAAACAGTGCATCTACGCGTGCGTTTACAGTGCTGGTGCCGACCGCGAGGTTCTCCGCGCCGAAGGCCACTTCATCGGTGGTCGTTGTGGTGTAGAACTGGCTGCGCGGGTCCTGAAACACCGAGCCCACAAGTCGCGCGCGTTCATAGGCGGGCATATGCGCGGCGTCGTGGCCACAGAGGGTCACCGTACCCGCGAGCGTTCCCTCATAGAAGTGCGGGAACAGGCCGTTGATAATGCGGGTGATGGTCGTTTTCCCGCAACCGCTCTCACCGCACAGCACCACG
>JAIRZP010000181.1 GCA_031267175.1 Coriobacteriales bacterium
GCACTTGACAGTGGGGTCATTTTCAGCCAAGGCAGTTCCTGCAGTAATCTGTTATTGCTGGCACTGTACTCCGGATCCTGTCCGTCCTTATCCAGTAAGACTATTCCAAGGTTTTTCCCGGAAATCTGGTTTACCATCTTGGCAATCTCCGTGAGTGCGATAGGTTTTCCAGAAACGAAATTATAGTCTTTATGCAGTGGCTGGCTATCGAGCATCCACTCAACGAGAAGCGGAAGCGTATCGACTGGCGTAAATTCGAACTTGCACTCTCTCCTGATTGATAATGGTAAGTTGAAAATTGCTTTACAGCAAAGATTGGAAATGAATTTCTTTCTCCAATCCTCGCCGACCCCAAAGATAGAAAATAGCCTGACTGTGAAGATATTTGCAACCTTACGGGCGTGCTGTGTTATTACATATTTTGCAAAGCCATAGGGGTCTTCTGGAATGCTGTTTCCCACGTCTTCTTCAGAAACCATCACAATATCGTGCTTCTTGTTGTATTCTGCCCCTGATGAGAAGTTGATGATTTTATCCAATTCGCCCGACAACGCTGCAATGTTAAAATACATTCTTAAATTGGTGTCCAGATCTGCAGTTGCGGCTGAAAGTATGACACTTTCTATCTTGTTTTTATATATGAACCGCTTAACCGCATCATAGTCTCGCAAATCAAGAGTGTCGGAATCTGTGGCAATCAGATCAAGCTTATCACTTAGATATCTCCTTATATGATGCCCAACAAAACCACGCTTGCCGCATCCAGTCAAGAGCACTCTTCCCCGATAAGCCATTTTACGCTGCTCCCTTGAAGATCTCTGCCTCCGGCCTAGCCTCGATACAAGGAGCACGAGTCGGAAGAGACTGTAGATTCGTAAAGCGCCTGAGCGGCTTAGTGGCGAACAGCTTCCTAATTACTATCGCCAGCTTAGGCGCATAGGTGATCGGATAGTAGTAAAGGGATGTAATGGGGCGTTTTGTCGTGGCGTAATCACTGAGAAAACAATCAAATTCGAGCTGGGCGCTTGAAGGGTTTTTGCCGTTTTCTAGCTTTGAATCAACGGTTTGACAGTACTGTGCCCCGGCAATTCCGGCTCCGAACACGATTACTTTCTTCATAGCGTCTCTGCCCTTCATGTACTACACAATCAGCAAGTCTCAACAGATTATACACGGTTCTCCTCCTGCACGGTGCTCCTCACCTGGCTGGTCGCAGCCTTTGTTTGCAGGTTTTGCACATAGGCCTTGACCCTGCATATGTCACCTAGACGCTTAAGCACCTCTTCGTGCTCAACTGCTCGTGAGTGCTGGTGTCGGTAGTCTTTGCTGAAGAGGCTTTTGTGGCAGCGTACCCTTGAGAGGTTGTCTCGGGTATTGGCGACTAGCCGATTGGCTGCATCGTGAAGCCCGACATAGGATAATTCGAGAACATGACCGATGGGCGGCTGAGGGAAACAAGTGAGAGGAAGTCGACATGCCTAGACGGGATTCGAGCATCCAGGCCACAGGCCTGCTCGAGACGAGCGGCTGGAACGGGAGCCTCCCTAGTCGTGAGAACGCTGGTGCTCAGCAAAAGAAGATATAGGGGAATCACTGCCGGTGGTAGGGGCGGCGACGTAGGCGACGCGGGCAGCCAGTCAGGCCGACGCGGGCGACGCTGCGAGCGGTACGGGCTGCCTGGATCCTCGAATTCCACAAGAATGGCGCACAGTACGCCAAAGGAGGAAGTAGAACATATCCAAAAAGTCAGAGATGTGTTTGGAAGGTAACCTGATATTGTTACAGATGCCTTCACGCTGTTTGACGACTGGCCGCGTCGGGCAAGCCGCTGTCGCATACCTCAGGTGGTTGCGGTCAACAGGAAGGTCCGTCGTCGTCGAGACGATATTGTCGCAGCGGTGGAGTTGGGCATCAGCAATGCCCGCGCGGAAGCAATCAACAATAAGATCAAAGTGACCGTGAGAATGGGCTACGGATTCAGACATCAGATGCTTGATCTCACCTTCGCTGAAAACATATGGCTGGAACTCGTACTTTTTTACCGCAAGTATGCCTTCGGGAAGCACATAGGCCTCGATGCCCATGCGCACAAGATACTTGCCGAGACACCTGACATGCGATGTTCTGTGCGTTTGTGTAATGCGCTTCTCGCCTGGTCGCGATGCGATATAGGACTCGACGATATCTTTGGTCAGAGCGCTCGGTTTTTGACCGGACGCAACGACGAAAGAGTCGAACTGCCTGACGTTTTTTCTCCCGCGATAAACTTATAGCCCTGTAGCCTTTTATATTCGACATAATCTGTCAGCAGATGTCCAAGGGAGCTTGAAAACCCCGTGTCAGTATTCATGGGAACCTCCCTCCGTATCCAGCGCGTATCGCCTCGGGCCCTCGATGTTGCTGTGCAGATAAACGGAGGTTGAAGCTGTCGAGGAGTGCCCGAGCACCGCAGAGATCACAGGCAGGGGAATCTCTGCATCAAGCATGTTGGTGGCAAGCGCATGTCTTAGCGAGTGCGGGCCTGAGCGAACGGCACCGTCTTTTGCTATGCCTTCCTGTGACATGCGCTTTCTGGAAAGCAGGTTTATTGCCCCCATGCCGGTGTAGGGGGCACGCATGCGGATGAAGACATGGTCTGTCTGGGCCTGCCTCGGGCACGCATTTGTTAGCCAGTCGGCCAAAGCCCATCCGGCATCGTCAAGGATCGGGAGCCTGTTGGTGGCAGACCACGACCGCGGCTGTCTGATATGGGCGGGAGAGGGGTACGGCAAAGACGTGCTCAACCGCTTTTTCGACGAGTTGGCCCGCGAACAGAGAAGGGCCATCGAAGTGGTCACCGCCGATGGCGCCAGGCGGATAAAGACGCCGGTCAAGAGGCGATGTCCCAATGCGAGGTGGGTGATGGGCCCCTTCCATGTCGTCAGCTGGATGAACGACGCGCTGGATGCGGTACGCCGCGAGGAGTGGCAGGTTGCCAAAAAGGCGGCCCGTGACGCCACGCCCAGGCGCGACCGGGCGGGCAGACCCGCCAAAGGCGACGAGACGTCAGTTGATGTCAAGAGACTACAGGCAACCGCCAAGGCCATCAAGGGATCCAGATACGCACTGGTGAAAAACCCGTGCGATCTCACCGATGCCCAAAAGGGGAAGCTGGACGAGCTCAGGCGGGTCGGCTCGCGGCTGTTTCGGGCATGGGGGCTTAAGGGGGACCTGTGCGCTGTATTCCGGGCCGATGACGCCGGTAAGGCCGAGGTGCTGTTGGCCGACTGGCTGCACCGGGCGGCATACTGCCGCATACCGCAGGCAGTTGCCGTGGAGAAGAAGGTGAGGAGGAGGCGTGAGGACATCATCGCCGCCGTTGATCTTGGCATCTCCAATGCCCGCGTGGAGGCCATCAACAACAAGATCAAGGTGACCGTGAAGATGGGCTACGGCTTCAGGAGCACAGGCATCGCCCTGCTGATGCTCAGGTGCTCAGACGTCAAGCCGCAGCTGCCGGGAAGACCGGCCAAGGCGAAGAAGAAAAAAGCGCAGAGAAAGGCCGCCTGAGAGATGCTGCCGGAGCGAACCTTCTGCCACACAAACCACCGAAGGCTCATAATAAAGGGAACGCGGCTATCCCTAGAGAGGCCAAAGCAGCCTCAAAGAAACAGACATGAGCTTCTCGCGCAGGAAATCCTTGCGGCCTTCCTCGAAGAGCCTAATGAAGTCGAGAAGGATAGGCTCCTGTTGGTCGCGGAGTACCGACAGTCGCTTTCAGACAGGCTCCGCCTGCTTGGCGACAGGGAGTTCACCGCAGGCTTACCTCTGCGCCACCGTCTGCTCTTTCGAGTCCTAGTGCTGCGCGGAGCGTTCTAGAGGCCGTGCAAGCTTACGAAATCTTATGCCTTGTCGCAAGTGCCGCCCTGACCTGCCCGCGAAACAACCAAGCAGCGAGCAGACAAAGGGCTGCATAGGCAATGAACGCAACAAGGCCGTCGAGGATTATGTTGGTCACGATAAAGGCAACCGTTAGTATGATCTCAACAACAACAGGAGCGAGCAACGCAGGTTGCGACACAGACTCCGCTCTCCTCGCTATCAAGAGCTCCGCAAAAACCGTAAGTGCTCCTGCTGCCACCGATGCGCTAATGACCGCCCACATAAGCTCATGGAACACAAAGACGCTGAACGTGGCGACCAAAATCGCAAAGATGACACCACCGATGTTTGCAGCCAACATAACGCGCTCTTTCCTCAACACCTTGAGGTAGGTATTGATCAAAACGGACGACTTGCCTTGGAATACAATCAACGGCAAAAGGAACATCAGATAGCGTAGTGGCTCGGCATAATTTGGAAGCCACCAGCACATAACTGCATAGAGCGGCTGGTAGAGCAGCAACGTGCTCAAGAGAAGGAGAGTTAAGGGAATATTCAGAAGAACGTAGATGCTCGAAACCCTGTCGGACTCAAGGTGCCTGAGCATGGGGAAGAGAAACTGAGCAACTGAAGAGAACAGAAGGAGGACAAAGCTGCAAACATTGAAGGCAAGTCCCACCTGCCCGAACACGACCACGCCCCATTCCATCTCGATACAGAACCGGACAACACCGACCACCAGTATGCCCGCAAGATTGGCACCCAACAGAATTAGGCCCACGGAGATGTTCCGGAAACCCTCCCTCAGCATCTCCGGGAACGGAACCGTCCGCGCAAGCAGCACCTCCCTGCACGTCGCACAGGCGTAGGCTAGAGCGACCAGCTTCGCGCACAGATCGGCCAGAAGGAAGAGCGCAAAGTCCCTAGCCCCGAGCAGAAGAGCGAGCACCACAAGAACGAGGAAGACCGCCTTCTCCAACAGCAGCGACCACGAGAACTCCTTGAACCGGCAGGTCGCCTGCAGGAGATATTGGAGATGGGAGTAGGGCAGAAAGATCACCATCTGAGCCATGAAGCCGATGAGGACGAGGGTCTTCCCCGGCTCTGACACAGTGAGCCATACGATCAAAGAGAGTGCAACAAGACCTACCAGCTGAAGCATGTTGAGAAACAGCAGCTGGGACTTCATCAGCGGCCTGTCCAGCGCGTCGTAGTCCTGGCCGGCGTAGCGGAGGATCATGCCGTCCTGCAGCCCCAGATGGAAGAACCCGATAAAGGAGGTGTAGAACACGTACAGCTGCCACAGGCCGAACTGGTACTCGCTGACAAGTTTGGGCAGGAGAAGAATAAGCGCAGCGCTGGTCACGGCGCTGAAGCTGTTAGCGATGACCACCTGGCTTGCCGTCTTTATCGCAGACTTCACAAAGGGTCGTACACCTCCCTCACGCATTTGATGTCAACATAGCCACAGCAGTGACAATCGCTTAGTTTCAGTTCTGTCCTACCGGCAGAAGCAGCCTCCTATTATATCCATTTTCGTATGGAGGCTTCCCTGGACACCTGTTTGGAGCTTCGCCTGATTCCTCACTGAAAGAGCGACGATGCGGGCGGGGAGTTCGATTGGGCTGTTGCTACAAACTACATACCCTGCATATTACGAAGAATATGTCAGCCAGATGCTCAAGCATTTCTTTATGCTCAACTACTCTTGGGTGCTGCTTAAAGTAAGCGTCAAATCGTGCGGCCCAAGTACGTCCTAGCGAAGCCGCGCAGGTCGTTGAGCGCAAACAGCCGGTTGTCCTTGACTCCTTGCGCTTGCCAACGACAGCCTCGCGTCCCTGCGCCCCTCACCACAGCTTCCACGGCGCCTCCCCGCTCTCCCAGAGGGCCTCTAGGTGACTCCGGTCGCGCTGGGTGTCCATGCACTCCCAGAAGCCCGGATGGC
>JAIRZP010000027.1 GCA_031267175.1 Coriobacteriales bacterium
AAGGTAAAGCTGCTGTTGTTCGCGTTGGGTTCAAAGAATGGCTCCAGGGTGTCCACATTGAAGCGCGAAATATCTGAGCCGGCCGGAACGTTGTTACCCCCAGCCAGAGCGCTGCCGCCGACAAGCTGTTGCGGGTTGTCCGCTGTATTGCGGGCAAAGTCCTCGGCATCAAGCGCCAGTTGGATGTTGTTGTGGTCGGCAGTTGCGGTAACGTCAAACCGCGCTTTGCTGCTGCCTGTGAGATTGCGCCCGGCGATATAGGTGGAGGTCAAGATTGGATTAGTGGTGGGAGCAGTGAGCAGGCTGATGGGTGCGTTGCTGATGAGGCTCACGGGCGGATCCCCAACGGTGACAGTGTTGACCAGCTGGGCACTCTTCAGACCAGAGCCCAGCGCCGTCGTAGTATCCAGACCCGGAGTAGTAGTAGGATTGGCCGACGCGGTATTGGGGTCATAGACACCCAGCTCAAAGCCAGGGATGTTCCGATCGCTATAGATGGGAATGGGGATGCTGTCAAGCGTATAGGCAGCAGGCGTGGGAAGCGTCCAGCTGTTTGGCTCATAGATAGGTGCCTGAGTGTCCAGTATGGTGCCATCGGAGGCAACCGCGGCTATCTTGCCATTGTTGGCAGTAACCCGCAGGTAGACGACAAACTCATCGTCCGCGTCAAACCTCTTGCTTTGGGAAAGCAGATTGACTTCGCTGCCAACACTAGCTGGATGATTGCTGCTGACGGAATCGGTATCCGTTGTCGTTATCTTCGTTGCAGTATTCCAGTGGCTGCTGTTGGCGGTTATACCACCGCTTGAACTGTCCAAATTCGGTGTTGAGGTAGTTTTTGCGCCCGTCAGCTCAAGCTGGTCCTTTTCATACACGAGGTACTCAACGGTCTTGATGCCGGAGTAACCCGTTGCAGCAGACGAACCCTTCAGGTTGATGGTGAGCCAGTAGTCCTGGCCTTGGTTATTGAGTGTGTCTTTGCTGTGAAGTGCCGTATACGCAGCGCTCGCATCAAGGAGGACGGGGAGCTCAATGTAAATGTCGGCATCATCTTCATCGAGCAGTTCCGCGATAGGATCCTGGTCATCCACGATGAAACTGAGCGGATCCGATGATTGTGCCATCGTGATGCTTCTCGACTCTCCCCAGATGTCGGTAAGTGCACGGCTAAAACTAGTGGTAAAGTCGTAGTTGCCGTTAGGCAGCAGCGCGGCCGCATCGGCGATTTGGTCGCCGTCAGAATCTTTGTTGTTATAGGTCAGAATGGTACCCACATTAGAATCTGCCAGGATAGTCTGTGTTTCGCCGTTAAGCGAATACGTGATGCTGCTGTCATCAGTGGCAATGGGTACCAGCAAATCAGTAACCGTGATCTTCAGCGTACGCGCGGCAGCATAGTATTTTGTTCCTACGAGTGTGCCATCAAAGGTGGCTGTTGCGGTGGGACCGGTATAACCGCTGGAACCGCTGGGAACCACCTGGATATTGGTAAGCGTAGTACTCGTTACTATGCGATTATCGGAGCCGACTGCGGTAACTGTGGCCTTAATAGGACAGATGACAGAATCATCGACAGTAGCTAACGTGGTGTCTGGAATCTCTATCTCAATTGTACCGGTATGGCTGCTGCTGAGGGCAGTATTGAGGGTAGCGATGTCGTTGCTATCAGCGTCAACCGTGGGGTCGGTATCGTTATCAGCGATGGTAAGGGTAACGTTGCTGATAGTCGAGTAAAGCAAACTGTCGGTAATCGTCACGGGTACCGTGAAGCTCTTGTCTGCACCAACATACCAGGTGCCTGTTGCTTGACTGGATGAATCGCCATAGTAGGCCACGTGCGTACTAGCGCCCTGATCGGTAGCAGGATTGAGCGTTTCAAGAGTGCTGCCAAGCGTAATGGAGGTGGAGCTCAAACCCGGGGTGAGAGTGACAGGTATGGTTGCGGAAACATAGCTGCTGGCACCATCCGCTCCGTTAAGCTTGCCGCTTGATTCGTAGGTGTAGCTTGCCGTAGCCGAATAGCTACTTCCTGTAGCGTACAGGCCAGACACAGCACCAACAACTGAAGAATTGGTAATCGCAAGCACGCTCTCAGAGCCTGATGTTACCGCATAGGTTACGCTGTAGTCGGTGCTTTTAGCCATCTCACTTGTTTTGTCGTTACCCATGAAATCCTCAACCTGGGGCACAGGCGTGTAGCTATCTGCGGACAGATCTACCGTGCCAGTTGTGTTGCCAGCGCCACCTAAGGCCGCAGTGGTGGGCGTTGAGAAGCCAGTGATGTAATAATCTGGGGCGCTAGAAAAATCGATGCTGCCAACCTTAAAGCTGTTAACCGCATTGTAGTCAGGAGTTTTGCCCTCGTAGGTCCCCGTGCCTGTCCACTTTACAGTAATGGCAAGACCATTGGTACTATAGTCTCCATCAGGTTTGCCCGTGAGCTTCAGTACGCCGTTCGCGATCTGTATGTCATCGCCATCTCCATTAGTGCTTACGTCGTTTGGCAGGGCGAAGGTAAACGTGCCGTTATCATCTGTGAGGTCTGTCCAAGTAGGAGTGCCATCCGAATCATACTGCGCTTTAAAAAACGGCTTCAGGTCTATCGTCTTGTTGTCCCGAGACAAGATAAGCATGCCCGCTTCACTGTAAGCCTGCGTCATCACAACCTGGACATCGCCCTGGTTGGCAAACGCCTGTGTCAGCGCGGTGGCTGGTATCAGGGCTACTACAAGCATGAAGGTGCAGAGGCAGGCAATCAGCCTGCGGGCCACGCCTTTTGGTTCCTCCCCTCTTGGTTCTTCGACTTTGGTGGCAACGCGCGCATGCCTGCCCACGTATGCCCTTGTCCTGCTGTTGTGTGAGTCCTTCATTGTTTCCCCTTTCTCAAGGCCTCTTCCCTTACTACACTTACTATCTGGTCTCGGGAAACGATGGTTGATCATCGTCTCCCTAGTCATACAAACCCTCCCGGGTGTGAATGACCAATACCTCCCTGGTTATGACAAAGTCCGCGCCGCTACCTTGCGGTTGCCGGTGCGCCTGCGCGCCTGCGACTTCGTCTGTTGTTGCCACGCTGCCGTAGCCGTGCGTGTCTGTGGCCGGGGCCGCTGCCTGCATCTCGGCTACGCTGCCCGGCATCTCCACTTCAAACCCTAGAACCGAGGCTGCGACGGTACCGGTAAATGCCTCGGGATTGGCGGCCTTGGCCCGCTCGCTGGGCAGCACGGCCGTGTTGTCCGAACCGTCACGCGTGAGCGGGGCGCTCGTGCCCCGGGCCTGCCTCGCCTTCTTACCCTGCAGCAGCCCGGAGCCGCGGCTCCTGGTCTTGAGGCCTCCGGACGCGGTGCGCACACCGGATGCCGCAAGTACGCCGCTGTTGGGTGCGAGCGGGCCGGTGGTCGTGGCGTTGGCCTCGTTAAAGGCGGCGGCAGCCCTGCGGGCGGCAATGCCCGTGCGCTCCCGGAATACCTCGAGGATATTGAAGCGCCAGAACATGATGAGTGCCGCCGCAAAGCAGACAACTGCCAGGAATACACAGAGGTAGAAGGCGCCGTTGAGCAGCGCGAGCTGGTTTTGCATCTGCTCCAAAGTCATGCGCCACCCCCGCTGCCGCCGAGCCGGGGGTTTCCGCTCTCACGGAAAACCCCGCTCGTGCTCCCATTCCCACTGGCATTTGTAGTGGCACTCGTAGTGGAACTCGTAGTGGAACTCCCGCCAGCACCCTCGCTCGCTCCGGATCTGCTTGAGGAGTTGCCGGAGTAACTGTTATTTTCCGCTGTGGTCTGGGCGCGCTGTCGAGCAACTTCCAGGTTCTCCAGCGTCTCCTCCACGAGCGCGCGGTCCTCGGCATCGCTGGGGCTTACGCCCTCCAGGCCCCGCTCCGCGTTGTCCAGAAGCGTGGTAATCTGTGCCAGGCTTATGCCTCCCTTGATGAAGACATCGCTGTGCTGCGCTATCTGATAGACGACGTCGCGGTAGACCTCTATGACGATCCTGCTGTTGCCGGTCAGGGCCTGCAGGTCGCCTTCGCTCATGTCCATGAGGGTCTGCCAGTAGCTATTGACCGTAAAGTCCTCGTTGGGGATGAGGGAGCCCATGCCGCCGCCGCTTCCGTTGATTATCCGATCATAGTTGCGGCTTATCTGTGCGAGAAGCCGGGCTATCTCCTGTTCGCTTGGCAGCAGCGTGGCAGACGCGGCCGCGTTTTCCAGGTAATTGGCCGCGGCGTTCTTATCGCCGTAGCCGTTGTAGATGAAGTAGTAGAGGATGCCTGCGCCGTATTCCACCTCGCCGGAGGCCACGGGGTTCTGGCTTGCCAGGAGCTCCCGGTTGGTGCCCCCGCCCGTCGTGTCGCCGAGGAGCGTGCGCAGATCAATGCTCTCCTCGTCGTCCATGACGCCGTCGCGCCCTATGAGCGTGATGAGACTCTCGTAGGCCTCTCCTCGTGAGGCGTCCAGCTTGGTGGCCTGTATATAGTTGTCCAGCGCCGCGTCCAGTGAGCTGCCGTAGTCCTGCTCGGCCCGCGTGACAAAGGCGTCGTAACTGTTCTGTCGCGTGATGCCCTCGGCGGTGGCCAGGCCAAGTGAGCCAGCGGTAAACACGAGCGTGGCCACCGCCGCGGCAAGAAAGCTCACCCACTTGCGGTTCTGGCCCTTGATGTAGGCATAGTCCAGCTGCTGGTAACGCTCGAGATCAAAGAGCAGCTCGGCCATGCTCTGGTATCGGTCGGCAGGGTCGCGCCGGGTGCATTTGACGATGATGGCCTCTAACCCCGACGACAGGCTCGGATCCCATTGACGAATGGGATGCATGACGTAGGGCGGCTCACTGGGATTATGGCCCGTGACCAGATGGTACATCGTGGCACCCAGGTTATACACGTCGGTACGGGCGTCTGTCTGGTGAT
>JAIRZP010000052.1 GCA_031267175.1 Coriobacteriales bacterium
CCATCGACAATGCGCACGAGGGCCACGACGCCACGGTAGGCATCGTAGTAGGAATCAAAGATAAGCGCCTTGAGCGGGGCATCTGCATTGCCAGTGGGCGGCGGCACGCGCCTGACCACGGCCTCCAGTATGTCGTGCACGCCCTCCCCGGTCTTAGCCGAGACCGCAAGCGCATGCTCAGCGGGAATGGCCAGCCCCTCCTCGATCTCTCCCTTGACCCGCTCGATATCTGCGGCCGGCAGGTCTATCTTGTTGATGACGGGGATAATCTCCAGATTGGCGTTCATGGCCAGAGCTGCGTTGGCAATGGTCTGTGCTTCAACCCCCTGCGTGGCATCCACGACGAGGATGGCACCCTCGCAGGCTGCCAGGGAACGGCTTACCTCGTAGGTAAAGTCCACATGCCCGGGGGTGTCGATGAGATTGAGCTGGTAGGCATCTCCGTCGGCGGCGTCGTAGAGCACGCGCACGGCCTGCGACTTGATGGTAATGCCGCGCTCGCGCTCGATGTCCATGGAATCCAGGACCTGCTCCATCATGTCGCGCTCGGCTATCGTATGCGTCAGTTGCAGGATGCGGTCGGCCAGCGTTGACTTGCCGTGATCGATATGGGCGATGATGGAGAAGTTGCGTATCAGTGAGCTGTCCACACGCTTAGGCAGGCTCCTCATCCGCGGGGGCCTCCTCGGGAGCGGGCTCTGCCTTGGGTGCTGGGGCTGCCTCGGCGGGAGCCTGCTCAGCAACTTCTTCGGCAGCTTCCTCGGCGGGAGCCTGCTCAGCAACTCCTTCGGCAGCTTCCTCGGCGTGAGCTTCCTCAACAGGCTCTTCTGCAGGCGTTTCCTCGAGAGCGGGCTCTTCAGCGGCTGGCGCTGCTTCTGCCTCGTCGCTTGAAGCAGGCGCCTCATCGGCGGGAGCTTCCTCAACTACTGCTTCATCCGCAGGGGCTTCCTCAGCAGGAGAAGCTTCCTCAGCAACTACTTCTGCAGGTGCTTCTTCAGGGGCGGCTTCCTCCTCGCCGCCGCGCTTGCGGCCCTTTGTGGGTTTGGCCGGGACCTGTTCGGGTTCCGCTACCTCTATCTCAAGACCCAGGGTTTCGGCGGCCTGCTTCATGGACAGCGAGACACGACGTCGGTCTGGATCGATGTCGATGACTTTAACGTTAACCGTGTCGCCCGCATGCACGACCTGTGCCGGGGCCAGTATGTGCCGGAAGGCCATCTCTGAGATATGTACGAGGCCCTCGACACCTTCGCCCAACTCCACAAAAGCGCCAAAGCTCACGAGCTTGGTGACTTTGCCCTCGAGGATGGAACCTATGGGGTAATTCTTCACGAGGACGCGCCACGGATCGTCTGTCGTCTGCTTGAGTCCGAGCGAGATGCGCTCGCGGTTCAGGTCTACTTCCAGAACCTCGACCTCGACCTCGTCGCCCACTTTGACGATTTCTGTAGGATGGTTCACGTGGCTCCACGACAGCTCCGATATATGCACGAGGCCGTCGATACCGCCGAGGTCCACAAAGGCACCAAAGTCCACGATGGAGCTGACATTGCCCTTGAGACGCATGCCCTTGGTCAGCTTTTCCAGAATCTCGGAGCGCTCATTCCTGCGGCCCTCCTCAAGCACAACGCGGCGGGAGAGCACGACATTATTGCGATTGCGGTCCATCTCGATGATGCGCGCCTCTATCTGCTCACCGGTAAAGGACTCCAGATCCTTGACACGGCGCAGGTCCACGAGGGAGGCCGGCAGAAAGCCACGTAGGCCGATGTCCACGATGAGCCCACCCTTGACAACCTCGATAACCTCACCGACGACCGCCTCGTTGGCATTGAACTTCTGCTCAACGTCTATCCAGGCACGCTCATACTCGGCGCGCTTCTTGGAGAGGATAAGGCGGCCATCCTTGTCCTCTTTTTGCAGGACGAGTGCCTCTATCGTGTCGTCCAGGGAGACGATCTCACTAGGATCGGCGTCTTTTCTGATGGAGAGTTCGCGGAGCGGTACGACACCTTCGGACTTAAAGCCTATGTCCAAGAGGACTTCGTCATGCTCGATCTTCACCACCGTGCCGGTGACAAGGTCGCCCTCATCAAAGTCGGTGATGGTGTCGTCAATCAAGTCGTTGAACGCTTCGTCGGTGATGTCGCCCAGCTCGATGACATCGGTGTTTTGAATCTCACTCAAGGGTAGCCCCTCTCATATTGGGGCCCTCTCTCCATGTTACGTAAAGGTCTCGCGGTTTTCAACATGTATTCGGGGCCATGACAATTACCAGACGCCCGCTCAAGGCATCATAGACCCAGTATATTGTTTCGGCGCGGATTTAACAACAGAAATCGCGTATTTTGCCCGACATTTACCCGCGATTGGTTACCAAATTGGTTACGAATCGTATTTACGGCCAAGAGCACCGGGTCGAAAGGCCAAGCAGAACCGCAGAATATGCTGTTGAAGAAGGACCTGGGGAGGGTTTCTAGTCTACCTGGGTCGTGAGGAACTGCGGCAGCGACATCTGCTCTATCAGGTCCTGCAGCTCCTCTATGTCATCGATGTGACGGTCTTCGTCGTTGAGGATGCCTACCAGCACGTCACGCGTGGCGTAGTCGAGCTTCTCGCCCGCCAGCACTATGGCTGCGTTGTAGTCCTTGATGGTATTGAACTCAGAGGTATGGTCGTTGTCTATCTGCGTGGGGATGTCTTTTCCGATGTGTATCTGGTTGAGGTTGCTCACAATGGGACTACCCTCCAGAAAGAGGATCCGCTCAATGAGCCGCTCGGCGTGCTTCATCTCGTCGATTGCGCGCTTCTTGACGACCTTGCTCAGCTTGTTATAACCCCAATCCTCGCACATCTCCGAATGGACTATGTACTGATTGATTGCGGTCAGCTCGCCTTCGAGCAGATAGTTCAAGCTATCAATGATTTCTGGATTGCTCTTCATCAGAACTCCTTTCGCCGTGCCTGGTATAGTGACTCATTGCCTTCGTAGAGGTGGTACCCTGTTAGGATACATCGTCTGCCAGGGTGTGTAAAGGGCTGCTCACCCCTCCGCCTCCTCAAAGGCCAGGCCCTGTGCTTCACTTTGCAGCGCGCTGGCCTGCTGCTCAACGACGGTGAGGAGTTCCTGTTGGGAGTGGACTCCCAGTTTTCGATAGAGCCCGTTGATGTGGCTCTTGGTTGTCTCTTCGGAGATGATGAGCATCTCGCTGATTATCCTTCGGTTTCTCCCGCGTGCCATCAAGGCAAAGACCTCGGCCTCGCGGGGCGTGAGGCTGTCCTCAACCGCGAGTTGCTTGACAACCGCATCCACCGCGGAGTCGACAGGGGTCAGAAAGCTGGCCGGGCTGGCCATACCCCATCCAGTGGCAAGGTTTTTGTTGCTCAGCAGCACGAGCGAGGCCAACAGCAGCACAAAGACCGTGCTCATCGCCATCATCTGAATCCAGAAGCCGGCGCTTTCCTGTTGGCCGAGGACACTGCTCGTAACGCCTCCTACCAGTTGCCCCAGCATCAGGCAGCAGGTGGGCCAGGCAATGACCCAGGTTGCCGGAAGCCGAAAACTCTTGGTGAGGTACGCGCACAGACCCCACATCACGAGATACACATAGCAGAACCCCACCACCTGAAACAATGCGCCAAGCAGGGGAAACTCTCCCAGACAGGCGATGAGAAAGGCACCGGTTGCGGTGATACCAAA
>JAIRZP010000055.1 GCA_031267175.1 Coriobacteriales bacterium
TGTTGTTGCCGACAACTGGGTCATTCTACCCCCTCGTCTTCACTTGCTGCCTCGGCCTTGGCGGCACGCATGGTGGCGGCGTCGCGGTCGGTGGGGTTGAGGAGTGCAAGCACCAGCATGCCCACGGCTGTTATCAGGGGAAAGTACGCAAAGAAGAAGGTGAAGACGAACTGGGTTGCCTCATTTTGTGCCGGTGCCAGAACCGCCTCGGTGGGAGCGACATAGCCTCCCCAGGCCATGGCCTGCCCCAAAGCAAAGCCTATGACGGCGGTAACGAGCTTGAGAAACAGCCCGCGTAGCGCGTTGACCGTGCCCTCCAGCCGCAGGCCCCTGCGCCATTCGGTTATCTCGATGGCTTCGTTAAGGTTGGTATTGATGGCCACGACCGAGCATCCCATGGCAATGCCCATGAGACCGGCGGCCACGGCTGCGGCCACAAAGCTGGTGGGAGCGATGAGCAGCGGCACGCGCGAGACAAGCATCGCCGTGGCCGCGGTAACCAACAGCCCCCGTCTGCGTGCCTTTCGGTTGATGAGGCGTACAAAGGGCAGCACCAACACGGCCATCGCAATGAGGATGGGCGCGAGTATGCCTTCGGCGCCGGGTGTGTACAGCACGTACTTACCATAGTAGGCCACTGTATTGAGCGAGGCGGAGAGTGAGAAGGTCCAGAAGATGTTATAGCCCACGATCATCATGAAGTTGCGTTCGGTCAGCAGGATGCCAAAGGCCTTGAAGAAGCCGACGCGCTGCTTGCCAGTGTGCTGCGGTCGTACCCTTTCGCGGCCAACCACATACATGAAGAACTGGCAGAGCGCAAATATCACCATCAAGACGATGGCCGCGCCACGGAAGCCTGCCTGTTGGTTCAAGACGTTGCCGGCAGCGTCCGACCCACCAAAGGCGCGCATCAGGAGCACTGCGCAGGCAGAGGCGATGATGGCACCCAGGCTCGCCCCCAGGCTCGCAAAGGTGCCGAGCGACACTCGCTCATCGGCCTTGTTGGTAAGCACAGACGGCAGACTGACATAGGGGATGCCCAGAAAGGTCATGAAGGAGTCCATGACGCAGTACATCACGAGCGCGTAGACAAAGGCCTGAGCAGGCTCCAGCGCGGGCATCCAGAACAGCAGGATGACGAAGAGCGCTGAGGGGAGCGTCATATATTTGAGGATGGGACGGATCTTCTCCCCGCCTTTGAAGCGCAGGTTGTCCACGAGCCAGCCTACGAGCGGGTCGTTAACGGCGTTCCAGATGGTGCAGATGAGTACGAGCGTGCCTGCCAGTGACGGGGGGATGCCACAGACATCGGTATAGAAGACCAGCAGGTAAAGCCCCATGAACTGCAGGTACAGTTCCATGGAGCCGTCCTGGCAGAGATAACCTATCTTCTCTCGGAGTCGCAGGCGGTCGGGCTGCTGTTCCTGCCCGGCCAGCGTGTGCCGCTCGTTGTGCCGGTGGTCTTGCTGGGGAAGGAACTGCGGATCGTCGTGATTCTGATCGTGCTCGGATGTGCTTGCAGGCATGTCCCCTCCCTCCCTAGACGCTCAGCAGGCCGGCATCAAGCACATACTGGCCTCCGGTGATGTAGCGGGCCTTGCTGCTGGCCAGCCAGAGTACGAGCGCCGCCACGTCCTCTGTCTCCACCCAGGGCACCGCAAGGAGGTTGCCCGCGCTACGCACGGCTATCTCCTCTGCCGTACTGCCCTCCATCGTGGCCAGACTGTCATTCATCTGGGTGTTGACGCCCGTGGGGTGGATGCTCACCACGCGGATGTTAAACGGCGCCAGCTCAAGCGCCCAGCTCTTGGTGAGCCCCACGAGTCCCCACTTGGATGCCACATAGTGCGAGAGACGGCGCCCTCCTCTGAGCCCCATGATGGAGGAGTTGTTGATGATGACGCCTCCACCAGCTGCCTTGAGAGCGGGTACCACGGCACGTGTAACGATCATAGGCCCCTTGAGATTGATGTCGATGGTGGCGTTAAGGGCCTCGTCCGACATGCTGTCCACCTCCGCGTACCCGAGTACACCGGCGTTGTTGAAGAGGATGTCTATGCCGCCCAGGGTGGCTACAGCAGTATCGACCACCACCTGCACGCCCGCGCTGTCGCGCACGTCCGCCACGCCCAGCACTGCCTTGCGTCCCAGGGCCTCTATCTCCCCTGCGAGGCTGGTGAGGGCGTCGGTGGGCACATCGACGATGTGGGGATATTCTGGGGCCTCGCCGATGTCCAAAGCTACGATATCCGCCCCTGCACGGGCAAACTCCAGGGCTACCTCGCGCCCCTGACCGGAGGCGGCACCCGTGATAAAGGCCACCTTGCCTGTAAAGTCGAGCGCTGCCGAGGCTGCTCCCGCAGGCGGCGTGTTGCCAATCTTCTCAGCCATCGCTGTCCTACCTTTCTGCTGCGACCTGTGCCAGGAACTCGGGTGTCATATAGGGCTCCAACACATCGTCAACCGCTACCCTGCTTATCATGTTGAAGTAATTGGTGGCCACCATCTGCGCGCCAAAGCCGATGATGAGGACAAGCTCCTGGGCAGAGAACCGTAACTCCAGACGCTCAGAGACAGCGGCGGGGATACCGTTGGGATCGCTTGCGATGGCACTGCCCAGGTCAAAGAGAAGCTGCTCGGTCTCGTCGAGGGTAAACGCCTCGGGATCCTCTCCGGCTTCAACGAATATCCGTCGGAAGAACGTTGAGCAGAGCAGGCAGTGGTTAGCGGTGGAGATGGCGTAGCAGTACAGATTGGCCGCACGCTCGCTGACGAGCCCGACGAGCCGCTCATACAGGTCGTACCAGGCCATGAAGACCCGGTACGTGGGAGGGTCCTGCAGCATCAGGCGCTTCATATTGGTGATGCGGCCCGAGCGCTGTATCCAGTAGTCGTATTCCTTCTTGACTTCGGGGCTGGCATTTTCATAGGTGGTCAGGGGCAGGTCTTCCATGGGATCCTCCAAAATGTTCCTTCGAATTCGTCCGGCATCTTTTAAGGTTGGTAGGTGTCAGGCGCGTCGTGTAGTGATATAATATCACACTTATAAGTAAACTAACTTGTATACTGTAAAGTTCATTCTACGGGTAACTATTTCCTTTGGAAGGGGAGTGCAATGATTGCTTGTCAGAACCAGAATGGCCCTGTGGTTGCCCGCCGGGGTGCCAGTCAAACTTTGCTTCGGCCTGCCCGCCAGACCGACCACATCCAAAAGGTGGACCTGGGAGGCTTTCCTCAGAAGCTCCATATCCGTTTTACCGACCCTGATGCGCCCATCCTGTTGGTGTTGCA
>JAIRZP010000163.1 GCA_031267175.1 Coriobacteriales bacterium
CTGGAGAGTGGCTGGGACCTTGTTTGATCGGCATCGGGATTCTCCTGATTGTTCCCGACCTTTCGCAAGGCAGTTTACCCCACATGGTCAGCCTTATCTTGAGTTCGCTGGGCACAGGAGCGGGATCGGCCTTGGTACTCCTCGATGTTGGGCGCGCGTATTCATTTGTTGGGCGTAAGGCCTGCGCGCTGGAGGTGCTCATCGCTACTATGGCGGCTGCATTGATCGCATTGTCCCTCTTCTTTCTCCCCTTCTCTGCGGTTTTGGGAGTGGTCCTTCTGATGCCGTTTCTTACCGTCTGTTGCCTCAAAAAGTCACAGTCCTCCATGCAGGCCACAACCAAGCGCCGTGCCTCGCGTGGCGAAAAGCTCACGGGGTCCATGATGGTCAGATTCACGCTCATGGCCTTTATTCTGGGCACGGTGACTGGGTTCATGCGCGACATTTACTCGCTACACGGCGATGATGTATTCGGCTTTTCTTATGCGCTGCTCTTTTCAATCGGAGCTTTTCTGGCAGCTGTCATTCTCGGCGTGGCCATTTTCTTCGCAAAATACTTCAGCATCAAAACCCTCTACAAGCCTGTTATCCTGCTCTGCGCCATCGGCTTTGCCGTTATCCCGGCCCTGGGGATCGGAATGCCCTTCCCTTTCCTTATTGTGAGCATCGGATACACGCTTTTTGAGATTCTCATCTGGGTCATCTTGAGCGAAGTCGCCAAACGCTTCCAATATACCTCGGTTCAGGTGTTTGGTTTTGGGCGCTCCCTGGTTCTGGCGGGAGGCATCATAATCGGCATTTTGCTCTCGCGTGTTCTTTCCAATATCGATGTATTGGACATGCAGACACTCGTATTCATCTCTGCGATCGCTGTTAGTTTGATCATCGTTTCTCAAAACTACATTCTGACTGATCATGTGCTCGAGACCTTCGAGGGCAATCCCCGAAACGAACCCTACGAACCTCTTGCCAGTAGAACGGATACCAAGGATGCTCACCCATCGGCTACCGAGGAAGGATCTCCGACAGAAAGGCGCACGCGGATACCCTTGCGAGCCCGCTGTCAACTAATCGGCGAATACTATAAGCTCTCAGCCCGCGAGATTGACGTGTTCCACCTGCTTGCCTGCGGACGCAACGCCGCGCGCGTGCAGGAGGAGCTGATAATCTCTCCGGGAACCGTCAATACCCACACACGCCACATCTACCAGAAATTGGATATCCATACCCAACAGGAACTTATCGATCTTATGCAAACTGCTGATCTGGACGCTGTGAGCAACGAGCTCGGAAAACGCAAACGCTCGAAACGCTGAAGCCCCGTATGCGGCCTCCCATGCCCAATAATCACTCGAGCAGTCCCTCCTCAATAACGAGGTCGATGAACTCCTCGATGAGTTGACGCTGATAGGCCACAACTGAGAGGTCGGCCTTGAAATAGCGTCTCACCACCTCGATCAGCTCCTCGCGCGAAGCAATGCCGAGCTTATTGACAAGAAGCACCACGTCCCTGACGTCCTTCTCCCGTCTGGCGGCGAGTTTCATGGCAAGGACATATTCGGGTGAGGCCACCTGTATCGTCAGATTCTTGCCTACAAAGAGGGTCTTGGGCTCGTCATCTTCCCTGAAATAACTGAGCACCGTGTTGATGCCGTGATTGAGCCATTGGGGCGATAGTCCCTCCTCCCAGGCCACGGCATGAATGAGCGGATCCAACTCAGGATTCTCGTACTTCCCATCAATGTCGCTGGTCACGCGTCTCTCGTTGAGCGTGAGCGCGACAGCTGCGCCGCCGACCACAAAGATACTGGCCTCGACACCCGCCTCGAACATCTTCTCGTCAAGCCTCCCAAACAGGAAACGTATCTGCTCGCGGTCAAGCACATCTCCTTGCCCGGGTGTGGCTTCTTCAGACATGGTCACAGCACCTTCATCTCATCGCAGGTGAACAGGACGTTCTTATTCAAGAACTCAGGGCAGAGGCGCTTCTGCATCCTCGCGTACCAGCGGCTCCCTACCTCCCGCACTGCGGCCCGAGGCACAAAAGGCTCTTTAAGCCGGGTGCGCTCGGTCCAAGAAGGCGCCTCTTTCCATCGGTTCTGATGAGCGAAATATTGTACCGCCCCCTCAACCAATGCCTGGAACCTCGCGTCGGTCACTCTTGCAGGCTGTAGCATGAGCCTGTCCTGATCCTCGTCGCTAAGCTCCTGCCAGTCGAGAACAGCCTTGGGCAGATAACGCAACAGCACATCGAGCCTCTCAGCATCGAGGCCACCGGCCAACTCGGCGTTTATGAAATCGCCCATCTCCTTGGGGCTCCGGTAGCCCTTAAGGTGCGCCGGGCGGACTACATTATTGCCCTCAACAGTAAATCCCAGGCAGTAGGCATAATGGAGCATGTCGTCATAACGGGGACATACCTCGCCGCGCAGCGCTCGCGTTACGGTGGACGGCGCAACTCCCATCGCTTGCGCCAGGCCCGACGCATTGAGATTGGTCGCCTCAACCAGATGACGCATCAGAGCCGAGGCACTACCCGTTGACTCATGGTTGATAAATGCGTACGTGATACTCATGCGATAAGCATACCACAATTTTGCACATATGCAAAATGCAAGACGCACGATGACAGGAGGGAGCCTGCAGGCAGTTACCGCTCACACGCTCTATTCCCCTGTCATCCTTGCGCAAGAGCGCAGGCCCCTTGCCCTGTCATTCTTGCGAAGTCGCAAAGCTCCCGGAGATGCGGCTGTTTGCAGTGTCAGGGAAGGCCGCATCCCCGGGAGCAAAGACGTCAGTAAAACACGAACACAGAAAAGCCCAACACGTAAAGCAGCGCACGAAAGCACAAACCCCCACCAAGGGCACAAAGTGCTGAGGTGGCGGCAAGGGCGACGGGGGCAGACACACCGGTTGGGGCTGCTGTTCTCCTGGTGGCAAGAAAGGCCAGCACAACAGGCACGGCGGCGCCCAAGACAAGAGCTCCTCCCCAAAACAGCAGAGCGTATTCCCCGGTAAGAAAGCCTGAAAGTATGCCCTGCGGCTCAGCTGTGGCACGAGTGGGCTGTGTGGGGTCAAAGTAGTTTCCCACCGAGACAAATGAGGAAGCGGAAAGGGGAATGTAGATACCGTAGGCTACAACAGCTACAAGCATAAAGATAGCAGCAACAAGGGTGATCTTTGATACCAAGCCAGCATCAGCCTTTTTCATCACCGTGATGACCGACACGACAAGTGAACCAAAGAGCGCCGCGTTGGCCAGGTAATATACGGGCAAAAGCGGTGTGTTCCATACAAGACGTGCCGCCATGGTATAGGAAAGCGACATGACAACGACAAGGACAACAGAGATGCCCAACGCTACCCACCCCGCCCAGCGAGGTGCGCCGGTGCGCCTGATGAGCACAAGGTAGGCAAGCGCCACTATCGCAAATACAGCTATGCCGATAAGCTCCTGGGTGATGCCGCTTTCCAGATGCCCAAAGCCGTTAAATATCCTGTCCCAATGTTCAAGGTGTAAAAATGAAGCTATTCCCCCTGCGGCTATGGCAACAAGAGACACCAGTGTTGCAGGTGCCTGTACCTCTTGAGCCTTACCAAACCCCGCAAGCAGACCAGTTACTCCAAAGGTGCCCGCACCCAGGCAGACAAGGAGCGTAAATACCATCAAAGGCCATTGGAGTTCCATTACGCACCGCCTCCTTGCCATTTGCGATCCCTCAGGATGTAGGCGAAAGCTGGACGATTGCCCACATCGGGAAGCTTGTATACCTGGTCACTGGTATAGGGTTTCACATAGTCTTTAAGAACAACACGGGTAGCTCGCATGTCATCATAATCACAACTCAACTCATCCGGACGGGCCGGGGCCTCAAGCCCGTCGATGCCTTTCTCGATATCCCCAAAAAAGCGAGCACGCGAACCGCACTGCGCCACGCATTGCGGTAACTCGCCCTGGGCAATCCTTTGCTCGCAGAGCGTGCACTTCTCCACGACGCGCTCCTCCTCGTTGAGGTAGCGCACGCCGTAGGGACAGGCCATGACACAGAACTGGCAGCCGATGCACTTGGATTTGTCTATCTGCACGGTGCCGTCCTCACGTTTGTGCGACGCCTGTGTGGGGCAGACCTTGACGCACTCAGGCTCAGCACAGTGCTGGCACTGGAGAGGCAGGAAATACATCTCGACATCGGGCCAGTCCCCACTGCCACCTTCTTTGGGATTAGGCCCTATGCGGAGGGTTTTTATCCAAAATGAGCCTATATCGACACTGTTGACTGTCTTGCAGGCCACCGTGCAGGCCAGACAGCCCACGCAGCGGTTAAGATCGGTAACAATCGCATACTGTGCCATCCTATACCCCCTTTCCATCCCAAGCGGCTTCGCCTTCGACGCGCGCACGCATTCCATTGCTCATCCATTCCTTCAAGCGGGGATCAGCCGCATCAGCAATCACGGGTCGGCCATCAGGACTGCAGGGCACAGGGTTGTTGTGAGGTGAGTTCTCTGGTGTCGCCTTATATACCTTGACGGGCACCGATC
>JAIRZP010000131.1 GCA_031267175.1 Coriobacteriales bacterium
GGATCGCTGAAAACCGGCTACTGGCGGATAGTGACCGAGCAGTTGTGACAGACAAGCTCGTCGTCGAAGGCCGGGAACCCACACTGCTCACAGGGCTGGCGCTTCTCAGAGTACTCGTATCCGTATACCTTCATCTGACAGTTCCCAAAACGTTGGCAATCAAATCCAAGGACGCTCCTGACTGGCGTTGGCATTGATGATTATTATAGAAGATCAGATGCCAGGTCGGGACAATGAGGACAGGCCAATGTCAACACCTTGATGTTCGCGGGATATTTCCTCTACAATCTTCTGTGTCCCTACGACTACCAGTCGGAGCTCAAGACAAGGCTGAACAGATGGAAGAAACAAGATCACTGATGACTCTTCAAAGGGGTGAGTAGAGCGGCTACAGGAGCGACAGACTCCGACACAGCTACCGTGAGAGCAGCCGGTAGGCGCTTTGCGCTGCCAACAAAAAGCAGGCCCAGAAGGATAACGGCCGGAGTCCTTGCGGTAGCTTTGGTAGCTCTGTACTGCGTCTATCCCAGTGCCTTCTGGACGATGGCCGACGGCACACCGATAGCCGCTGCTCTCTTACTTCCCCTCTTTCTGCTCTGCGTTATTGCCAGCCTGCTCTTTGACTTTTCCGCACGGAGCAAGGCAGTGCGAGTCGTGATAAAGACTGCGGCGCTGCTGGGGTGCCTGCTGGTTATCTTTTACGCCAGCGAGGTCTTGATAAGCAGGCACTTCTGGGCGCTGCTCTCCACCAACCTCGGAGCTTTCTGCTATGGCTACGGCATCACCCTGGCTTTCTGCGCCGTGTTCTTTGCCCTCATCGGGAGCGTGCCGTGGGGCGTGAGGGCCACCGCCATTCTTGTGGCGCTGTACGGTTTCACCAATTATTTCTGCATCCTGTTCCGAGGAAGCCCCTTTATACCCCAGGACATCTTTGGGCTTGCGACCGCCGCGGATGTGGCCTCGTCCTACACTCCGAGCTTCACGAAGGAAGTGTATGAGGCGCTTTTAGCCCTTGTAGCTGTGTTCTGTATCGCGCCCCGCCTCAAGTATGCCCGGTTGCCCGGCACGAGACAATGGCTGGCGCGCGCTGGGGCAGTGCTCTGCGCCCTCGTCTTTTTCGTCGCAACCGTGTCCAAGCCCTTTATTATTGCGATGGAGTATGAGCCGTTTTATTTTGAGCAGTGGCAGAGCGCAGAGCTAAACGGTAACATCGTCAACTTCCTGGCCAATATCGCGGACTCTTCCATGCAGCCGCCAAAAGGCTATTCACCCGAGGCTGTAGCAGAGATAGCGGAGCGGTATTTCTCCGATTCTGTCGATGATGTTACCGTAAAGCCGGATGTTGTCGTCATACTCGGCGAGAGTTGGGCAAACATCGTGCCTGAGGGTCGCGCCGAGACCAGTGAGCCGGTCATGCCCTTTGTCGCCAGCCTGCAGGGCCGACAAGACACGGCCACCGGAAACCTCATCGTGTCCTCAAAGGGCGGCGGCACCTCGCGCCAGGAGTATCAGTTCTTTACCGGTGCAAACGATGAATATGGACTTCACACGGCACCTTTCCTGTTTCTCGTGGACAGGCAGCTCCCCAACATCGTACACTCCTTCAAGGCGTTGGATTATCAGACTGTCGCGCTGCACACCGGCACACCAACCGCTTGGAACCGCGACACCGCGCTCCCCCTTATGGGCTTTGACAGCTTTCTCTCAGAGGACGCGTTGGAGTATGAGGGAGCGCCCACCCTGCGCGGCCATCTGCGGGATTCGGTCCTGTACAGCAAAGCGCTTGAGATGCTGGACGAGGCGGCGGCAGAAGATGAGCCCAGCTTCCTCTATGCCATCAGCATCCACACGCACGGAGGCTACGGCGACGAGGATTACGAGTCCACCATCAATATTGTGGAGCCTGAACGATCTTATGCCCAGACGGAGCAGTATCTGAGTGTCCTCCACGAGGCCGACGCGGACCTGAAGGACTTTATCGAGGCACTTGAAGGGCGCGAGAGGCCCACACTGGTGCTCTTCTTTGGTGATCATCTTCCCAATTTTAACAACTCTTATGATGAGGATGTCCTGGTGGGCAGCGACCCCTTTTGGAAGTACAAGACCATCTACGGCCTGTGGGCCAACTACGAGCTGCCGGAGACCGCATTTGATAGCGTCTCAGACGATAGCTCCTACCTGAGCCTCAGCTACCTCAACCTGTATCTCATGCAAAGCGCCGGGCTGCCCCTCACCGGTTACCAGAAATTCCTGCTGGAGGGAGCAGAAGCATATCCCGTGGCGTCTATCGTTGGTTTTATGGAGCCTGGCGGCACCGTTATTCCTGTGGATGAGGCCCGCGAGAGCAGCGTCTATAAGGAGCAGGCAATCATGCAGTACAACTTCGTCTATGACCGGAGCATTCTGTCCAGAGAGTTCTTCTTTTTGCGGGAATAAGAGAGACGGAGCTGCTCTACTCTGTCCCAGCCTCGCTTAGAGCTCTACAGGCTGCCCGAGATATTCCCGGCTGTTAAAGATGAGGCGATGCAACACGAGCCGCCCATCCTCCATGATATCCAGTACCAGGCCCTGCGAATCCGTATCTTGTTTGCCCACGAGCTCGCCTCGCACAAAGAGGCAGCTTCCTACGGTTGAGGTGTATACCGAGGTAAAGCCAAGGTCGGTGTTGATGGTCTCCGGCATATCGAGGGGGTTATGGATATGGCCGCTGAACAGCCGGAGCTGAGGGTAGCGTGTCATCAGTTCCACCATGTCGAGGCTGGTGCCCTGGCCATAGTAGCCGCATTCGTACTCGCCGAGCAGCCCTCTGTTCATCGGTGGTTCATGGGCCATGACGAGGATGGCGTCATCCGGACGATGTGCCGTGGTTTCTTCCAGGGCCGCTGCCAGAAAATCATAGGCAACGGTGTAGTCCATCATGTCCCGCTCGGCGCAGTCAACACCCGAGCCGTTGAGCTTGATTATCGTGGCGCCACCCACGAGTTCAACGGTGTCCTGTTTACTCGCAAAGTACTGCGCACGGTCGTGACCCGCAAAGTAGGACTCAAACTGTGTCTGGCCACACCCGAGCCAGTCGTGATTGCCCATCAGCAGATGCGTCGTGGGCACGGTGGCATAGCAGGCCATAAGCGTCTCGGCTGTCTGCGTGGCAAAGAGGTCCATCTCGCTCTCCGTGCCGTTGAGGGTCACGTCGCCAAGGAGAAAGTGGGCACTGATACCCGGGGCCGCCCAGGCCAAGGTCTCCCATGCCGCAGTGAGCTTGCCCAGGGCAGTCAGGTCATAGTCACAGATGTGAGCGTCGCTGAGAATGCCCAAACGGGTCTGTACACCGTCAAGACTGAGGGGGCTGAGGTTGAGCCTCTCCAGTTTAGAACCGGAAAAACCGTGCCCGTGTGGCTTGTCATCATGCCCACCGTGCCCACCATGCCCGTCATGCGCACCGTGGCCATCAGGAGAAAGCCCGCTCGCATTGCCTTCAATCCTGAGAAGCCCAGGGCTCAAGCTCCCGATAAGAGCTGCGGCAAAGACGCCGGATCCAACGGCAGTACTCTTACGGAGAAAACTCCGTCTGTCAATAGTCGTGCCAGCTCGCTCGTCCACCACCATCTCCCATACCTGTCAAGAAGAAAGTAGCGTATCAGGCAAGGCTTAAATATTGCTTAAATTGGTGTAGGGGGCAAAGCAAAAGTGGATCAAGCAACAACACTACGGCAAGTCTCCCCTGAGGTATTCTCCCAGATAGGGAACAACAAATGAGAGAGAGCCCTTTCGCTGAGATGCGATGATGCCCGCGTCAATGAGTCGTCTCCTGTACACCTGAACCATTGCGTCGCTGGTCTTTAGCCGTTTTTTACTTCGTCGTTGAGGATATCGGATATTGCATGGGGAAGACCTGCCATCGCAATTATGACATTCTTGCCCTCTCCTACTAAGTGCTGATATGCAGAGATAAGCACCTGGAGCTGATATGACCTCGCCTGTACTTCGTCAATCTTAAGGCACTTCGTTGTCTTCGTGCTCGCTGTTTTTCTCCGCGGCTTCCTCGTCTTTGCGCTTGCGCCTTTTTCTTCTGAGAAGTACGAGTATCACAATCATCGCAAGTCCTGCCACTGCCACCACCGGCAAGATTATTGCCCAGAGGCTGGCTGCGTCCACGCTGTCTTCGTTATCGCCTGTCTGCTCTTCTTCCGCAAAGGGGTTCTCGTAGATCTCGTCGGTAATCCTGCCTACGAGGATGTCTCGTCCATTGGTTGGGCTGGGTGAGCAGGTGGAGAGCAGCACTATCCTGTCTGCCGTTGTCACACCTATGTCTCGCGTGTGGTCTGCCATGGCGAGGAGCAGCGCAAGATATTCCTGCTGCGCCTCCTCTCCTTCTATCTTCACTCTGAACACCGCATTGTCGTAGGCATCGGCACGAAGGAAGGCAAAAAACTCCAGGCCGTGCCACTGCTCACTGTAATACAAGGCACCATAGCGGCGGGCATCGAAGTAGGCTTTGTCAACAAACAACCCTATCTCGCCAAACATGGCGTTTTGCTCCATGTGGTGGCCGTAGAAGATGGAGCTGAAGTCAGAGAAGTCCTTGCTGCTGCCCTCGTCGAGAAAGATGCTCCCCGAGAGCGAGTAGCGTCCCTCCGCGTCGGTATTGACGTATTTCATATTGTCTTGGCCCTGTGCCACCGGATAGTCTATGTGCGTGCCGTATACGGTAAGCCAAGCAAATACATCGCTGTTTATTGCCTTGAGTTCCTCAAACGTTTGATCCTCGCCTGAATCCCCTGGCTTGTAGGTCTCGTAACGTGCGGCAGACGCCGCGTCGTATACCTGGGAAGAGTCCCATAGCGCATAGCCGCCAATGGCGAGCAGGGCTACGACGATGAGCAGAACCGCTGTATTTACAACGCTATCCGCTATCCGTATTGCCTTTCTGGCTATCATAATCCTCTGCGTCTTACTATGGCAACCACGGTTCCTTCCGTATCGCTTGCCCTTACCGCGCCGTATATCCGACTGTCTGTTGCGTTCTCGCGGCTGTCACCAAGCACAAACACGGAGCCTTCGCCCACGGTGAGGGGAAAGTCTATGCCCTCTGCGTACCTCGGGGTCTCCTCGTAGATGTTGAGTTCCTGTTGAATCGCTCCGTTGATGAGTAGTCCTTCCTTGGTGATGTCTACGGTGTCACCTGCTATGGCCACCACGCGGCGTACCTCACGCTCACCTTGGTAGCTGAGAATCGTGAGATCCCCTGCGGCATACTCCTTATCCAAGCGGTAGAACATTACGAGGTCGCCGTCCTTTACCGCTGGGGTCATGTCCGCGTCCG
>JAIRZP010000170.1 GCA_031267175.1 Coriobacteriales bacterium
AGGGACCCACTTTGGCAGCAGGTAATCTGTCAGCTTAACAGGCTTCTCTGCCAAAGTGGGTCCCTTGCCCCGTCCCCCTGTCCCAGTCACCCCGTCCCCGTTGCTGCACAGGTCCCTCCAGAGCGGTATACTATCTGCTATGAAGCAACAAAAACAACACACCGTACTTCTGGGCGTTACGGGCTCTATTGCGGCCTATAAGGCCTGCGAGCTGCTGCGGCTGTTTCAGAAAGCGGGGCTCCGCGTTAAGGTGGCTTTGACCGAGCATGCCCAGAAGCTGGTGGGTGCTGCCACGTTCCGAGCGCTTTCGGGCGAGCCGGTGGTCACAAGCCTCTTTGAGAGTCCGGGCAATCCCATCAACCACATCTCTCTGGCGGATGAGGCCGATGTCCTGGTCATAGCCCCCTGTACGGCAAATGTGCTTAACAAGCTGGCCTCAGGTGTGGCTGACGATCTGCTCACGACGACGGCCCTGGCCACGACGGCTCCGCTCGTGCTGGCACCGGCCATGAACGCCAGGATGCTGCGGCATCTACGTACGCAGGCGTCGTTGGAGCTGCTGGAGGCCGCGGGCGCAACCATCGTCGGTCCCGGCGAAGGCTACCTTGCCTGTGGCGAGGAGGACAGCGGCAGGATGTCCAGCCCAGAGGAGATCTGCACCGCCACGCTTGAGGTTCTGGCCCGTACGCAAAGCCTGGCCGGCAAGCGTGTGCTGATAACCGCCGGGCCTACGCGCGAATACCTTGATCCCGTACGCTTTATCTCCTCACCTTCCAGCGGAAAGACCGGCTACGCCCTGGCACGCGAGGCGGCGGTCCGTGGTGCCAGTGTCGTGTTGGTGAGCGGCCCCACCAGTCAGATATGCCCTCCCGGTGTGGAGTACGTGCCCGTGGTTACCGCCCGGCAGATGCTGGAGGCAGCCAGTGAGCACTTTGCCGATGCCGACCTCGCTATTTTCTCCGCTGCCGTGGCCGACTTCCGTCCGGAGGAGCAGGCACCACACAAGCTCAAGAAGGGTGTCGAGCTCCCTCCCACAAACTACACCCTCGCGCTCACGGCCAACCCTGACATCCTGGCTACTCTGGCCGCTCGCCGCACTGCCGCTGGAGCAGAGCGGCCCTACATCGTAGGCTTTGCCGCCGAGACCGAGGACCTGCTCGCCAATGCCCGGGCAAAACTCAAGGCCAAGGGCGCCGACCTCATCATCGCCAACGATGTCTCGGACCCGTCCCTCGGTTTTGCCAGTTCGCATAACCAGCTCACCTTCGTCAGCCACGAGGGCAGCAGTCAGACCAGCGTGCTGAGCAAAAACGACCTCGCCAAGCGTATTCTCGACACACTCACTCCCAAGTTGTGTTAGAATACTCACGCTGCCTTTTTTGAGGCGGCTCCAAGCGGGAGCGTTGCTCCCCACCTATACGGCGCACAGGTTGCTGTAGGGTTGTACAGAAAGACGCAGGCGTGTACAGAGAACCAGAGCCACCGCCCGCGCCGCGCCCGTACTCCCGTCTGCCTCGCGCCGGCGGGTTTTTTATTGGCCGTACCAGGGGAGCACGCAGCACCGAGACTCCCGGGGCACACGCAGTGCCCACAGACAAGAGAGGTGATTGATTATCGCTACATCTGAGCCCAGGCTCAACGAAGACATTCAAGCCCGCGAATGCCGCCTCATTGGTATCAACGGTTCGCAACTGGGCATCTATGGCATTGACGCCGCGCAGAATATTGCCGACGATCAGGGCATGGATCTGGTTGAGATAGCCCCCGATGCCACGCCGCCGGTCTGCCGGGTCATGGATTACAGCAAGTACCGCTACGAGCAGGCCCAAAACGCCAAGGCTGCGCGCAAGAAGCAAAACCGCATGGACATCAAGGAGATGAAGTTTCGTCCCAAGATAGACACCGGCGACTACGAGACAAAGAAGCGTCACGTCGTCCGCTTTCTTGACGCGGGTGCCAAGGTCAAGATAACCATCATGTTCAGAGGCCGTGAGTTATCTCATCCCGATAAGGGGCTGAACATCCTGGAGAAGCTGGCCGACGACCTCAAGGAAGGTGCCACCGTAGAGGTGCAACCCAAGCTTGAAGGGCGCAACATGTTCATGCTGCTGGCGCCTGTCAAGCGCAAGGCCACAAGGCCAAAGGGCACAAACCTCCACGACGGCGGCGTAAGAAATGCAGGCAAGGGCGCACAAGGAGAACACAAAAGCGTGTAAGACAAACTAATGCCGCGGGGCAAGACGCGGGGCAAAACTACTATCCATCCGTAAAGAAGAAGGTTTAACTGTGCGAGCAAACTGGTCGGAAGATGGTGCAGAAAACGCATCATCGTCTCCCCCGCGATGCTGGCCGGATAAGGCTGAAAGGAACAGACCATGCCCAAGATGAAGACACACCGTGGAGCGGCCAAACGCTTCAGGGTTACCGGAACCGGCAAGATTATGCGCTCCAAGGCGTTTAAGAGCCACATTCTGGAGAAGAAGAGCCAGAAGCGTAAGCGCAACTATCGCCATGAAGCCGAGATTGCGCCATCTGATAAAAAAGTCGTTGCCCGCCAACTGGGCCTCCGATAAGCAGAGAGGAGTTGAAAGACCATGTCCCGTGTTAAGAGATCCGTTTCTGCCCGCAAGAAGCGCCGCATCGTTCTGACGCGCGCCAAGGGCTATTATGGTGCCAAATCCCGGTCGTACCGCGCTGCCAAGGAACAGGTGCAGCATTCGCTCCAGTATGCCTATCGCGACCGCCGCAACAAAAAGCGCGTTATCCGCAGGCTGTGGATCACCCGCATCAACGCGGCCGCCCGCAAAAGCGGCCTGAGCTACTCGGTGTTCATGCACGGGCTCAAGCTCGCCGGAGTGCAGCTTGACCGCAAGGTTCTCGCCGACCTGGCCGTCAATGACGCAAGCTCGTTTGCCGCGCTCACCGACCTTGCCAGAAAAGCCCTGGCAGCTTGAGCTTTCTTACCCTGTAAGTATGAGTCTACTGAGCAAAATCATATGGTAAGTATGATGCCATTTACCCCATTGTAGCCGGTCGGTTCCGCCTGATTGGGTATACTGTACAACGCAGATTGCCTGATCGTTCATTTTGCAACTAGGCCAAGGTGGGAGAACCGAGGGCACGTTCGGCCTTATGTGTTTGTTGGCAAGGTTTCGACAGAGAAGAAAGAAGGTCAGCATGTCAGAGTCAGCTGATATCCATGCTCCTG
Source organism: Coriobacteriales bacterium (assembly GCA_031267175.1). Lineage (GTDB taxonomy): Bacteria > Actinomycetota > Coriobacteriia > Coriobacteriales > UBA8131 > WQXH01. The sequence continues at coordinate 3,209 of JAIRZP010000170.1, forward strand.
GTGTCGAGGTCAAGAAGAGTTGTTGCTATTTCTGTCATCAGAATTGCGGCGTACTGGCGTATGTCAAGGATGGAGAGGTCCTCAAGATAGAGGGCGATCCCACCCATCCTACCAACCAGGGCGGCCTGTGCTGCCGTGGCAACATCGCTCTCTTGCATCTCGATCACCCTGCGCGCATCAATCATCCTATCAAGCGCGTAGGAGCAAAAGGTGAGGGCACCTGGGAGAAGATCCCCTGGGACACCGCCATCGCGGAGGTCGCGGAGCGCCTGAACCAGATCAAGGAGGAGAGTGGCGCGGAGGCCGTGGCAACTGCCGGTGGCACCCTCCGAACCGACGACTGGTCGCGTCGCCGTTTTATGAACCTGTTTGGAAGCCCCAACGGCTTTCATAATGCACTCCTGTGTTGGATTCCCACCTTTAATGTAGAGACGGCCGTGAGCGGCTGGAGCCCCTTTGAGACCGACCTGGGCACGAGCCGTGTTGTTATCATGTGGGGCTTTAATCCCGGTGCCGCGGCCATGCCCGGTATGCGTGGTTACACCGACCTCAAGAAGCAGGGCCTCAAGATCATCGTCGTGGATCCCCGCTATTCGGAGACCGCGTCGCGCGCCGATCTGTGGCTGCCGCTGCGCCCCGGCTCTGACACGGCACTCGCGCTCGCCATGCTCTGGGTCATCGTCTACGAGAGGCTCTACAACGCCGAGTTCGTGGAGAACTGGTGTCTGGGCTTTGAGGAGCTCGAGGAGCACATCATCGACTACACCCCCGAGTGGGCCTCCGAGCTCACCTGGCTCGACCCCGAGATCATCCGGGAGGCCGCCCGCATGTACGCCCAGAACACCCCGGGCAACATCCAGTGGGGCTGCACGGCCGACCAGCTGGGCAAGGCCTCCGGTGCTGGCATGCATGCCCGCGCCGTCATGCGCGCCATCACCGGCAACCTGGACTGCCCCGGCGGCGACCTCATGCCCGGCCCCTCCACCTACTATGTTACCGACGAAGAGCTGGAGGCCAATGATTGGCTGCCCGAGGAGCAGAAGGCCAAGCAGATAGGCTCCAACAAGTTCAAGCTCACCTCCTGGCCCGGCTACCAGAAGATAGCCGACACGGCGCGTGCCACCTGGGGCAAGGCGCCCACCTCCGAGTGGTTCTGCGAGGCCCACGGCCCGAGCGTCTTCAAAGCCATCCTCACCGGCGACCCGTATCAGATACGCGCGCTCATCGTCTCGGCCACCAACCCGGTCAATTCCTACGGCGATGCCAAGATGACGCTGGAGGCGCTGAAGAAGGTGGAGTTCCTCGTGACCTGTGAGTATTGGATGACCTCAGCCGCGCTCTACTCCGACTACGTCTTTCCCATCGCGGGGGCACTGGAACGTCCCATCATCCACAATAACTACGGTGTCACCGACAGCCTCATCGCCTCGCAGCGCGCCATTCAGCCACTCTACGAGCGCAAGACCGACTACGAGTTCTGGCGTCTGCTGGCGCTGGCCACGGGACAGGACCCCGAGCAATGGCCCTGGGAGAGTCTGGAAGAGGCCTTCTACTATGTTACCTACGACCTCACGAGCCAGGGCTATCAGTTTGGCAGCTACGATGAGTTTGTGGAGAAGTACCGCTTCTTCTACCCGCCCATGCACTACTATAAGTACGGGGCCAACGGCTTCTGCACCCCGTCGCGTCGTGTGGAGCTTAAGAGTTCCATCCTTGAAGAGCTGGGCTACCCGGCGCTGCCCACGTGGATAGGCCCGGCAGAAAACGAAATAGACGACCCGGAGGTGGCCAAGGAATACCCGCTCGTTCTCACCACCGGCGGCGGCTTCATGCCGTATCACCACTCCGAGGAGTTCAACATCGAGAGCGTGCGCTTTCTGCAGGCAGAGCCCTACTTTACCATTAATCCCAAGACGGCCAAAGAGATGCGTATCAAAGAAGGCGACTGGTGCTGGATAGAGACGCGTCGCGGCCGTATCCGCCAGCGTGCCAACGTGGAGCCCTCGGTGGACCCGCGCGTTATCTATGCGCAGCGCGGTTGGTGGTTCCCCGAGCGCCAGGAAGATACGGGAGAAGAACCCTTTGGCTGCCTGGAGAGCAACGTCAACGTCCTCACGAGCGTGGACGACGAGCACTGCGACCCCATCGGCGGCAGCTGGGCCAATCGCGGCCTGCTCTGCAAGGTCTACAAGGTAGGCTACTGGGACGAGACCGATACGAGTTTCTCCATTCCCGGCTCTTCTCCTGAGCCCGGCATCACCGTGCCGCCGAGCGAGCAGAAGCTGGCCTACGAGCCTATCCCCTACGAGGCCAAGCCCACCTTTGAGGTGCCCGAAGGCCTCACCTGGGACCCGGAGTCCAAGTATGCCTGGGATCTGGAGCTGGGCCTGTACTACGACCCGGACAGTGGCTGGCTCATCCACCCGGAGACCAGCGTCTACTACGACCTCTATTCCAAGTATGCCTATGACGCCACCACGGAAACGCTCGTGGACGAGGCGACTGGTCAGCACTACCATATGGAGACCCGGGAGCCAATAGGCGATGAGCTGGGCACCGTCGTTGAGGTGCCGGTCGAGGGAAGCGCTGTCGCCGTGGAGGCCGAGGAAGCACAGGGCGGCGGCTGGCGATCCTGCACAAGCAGTGGAGATGCCGTTGAGCCACCCGCCAGCGATGAGGGAGGGGAGGAGCTATGACGAGATACGCAATGGTCATGGACCAGCGGCGCTGTATCGG
>JAIRZP010000188.1 GCA_031267175.1 Coriobacteriales bacterium
GGGAGCTCCTACGACAAGGTTCAGCGCATCGTGCAGCTGGCGGGCTTTCTGGCAGAGCAGGCCACAGAAGATGCCGAGGCCAGGGCCACGGTCAAACGCGCCGCGCTGCTGGCCAAGGCCGACCTGGTTACCAACGCCGTGGTGGAGTTCACCTCGCTCCAGGGCGTCATGGGTGCCTACTACGCAGAGGCGGCGGGGGAGGGGCCCGAGGTGGCATGCGCAATACGGGAGCAGTACCGTCCCCGTTTTGCTGGCGATGCTATTCCGAGTTCGCTCGCCGGCCGCATCGTGGCACTCGCCGACAAGCTCGATACTATCGTGGGTGTCTTTGCCGCGGGACAGGCTCCCACCGGATCCTCCGACCCCTTTGCCCTCAGGCGCAACGCCATCGGCATCATCAACATCCTGCTGGGTGGGTTGGAGGTCAACCTTACAAGTGCCATTGATGCTGCCGTCAAAGGCCTGGACGGTATTCCCGTGGCGTTTGATGCCAAGGCGGTTACCGAGGCGGTACGGGAGTTCTTTGCTGCCCGCCTGGAGGTCATTGCGCGCGAGCGCGGCCTGCGCCCCGATGCCGTTGCCGCGGTGCTGACCAGTGGCATCATCGAACCCGCACAGGTCTTTGACCGCGCGGAGGCACTGGCCCAGGCCCGTGCTACCCAGCCGGAACTCTTTGACGACCTGGCCACCGCCTATGCGCGTGCCAACAACCTCCGCGATACTGAGGCAGGCACCGAGGTGGACAAGGCGCTCTTCGGGGAGGCCGAGGAGGCGCTGGCCCGTGCGATAGACAAGGCAGAGGACGGCGTGCAGCATTCGCTCAAGGTGGGCGATTACGCCTTTGCCCTCACCTGTCTGGCAACACTCAGGGCTCCCGTCGACCGCTTCTTTGAGGATGTCATGGTGATGGATAAGGACAGAAAGCTCCGCGCCAACCGGCTGGCTCTGCTCAACCGCTTTGTAGCGGTATTCAAAGACGTGGCGGACTTTGGCAAGCTAACGGGCAAGTAGCGGGAAGTCCTTCGTGGCGCTCACGTGCTCCTGGGCATCCAGGACAAGCGCCTCGGCCCCGTAGCTCCGCACCAGTGAGAAGCCCTGCTCCGCACCGAGGATCAGGAGCGTCGTGGCCAGGGCATCGGCTACCATGCCGTCTGCCAGGACCACCGTTGCCGAGATGACCGTGCTCTCTGCGGGATAGCAGGTTCGCGGGTCGAGGATATGATGGTAGATTGTGCCATCCAACACAAAGGCGCGCTCGTACACGCCGCTGGTTATCACGGAGCTGTCGCTGCTTTCCACCACGGCAAAAACCTCCTGATTGCGCTCGGCACGGGGGTTCTGGAGCCCTACCTGCCAGGGACGACCCAGTGGATGAACTCCGATAGTCGCGACATTGCCCCCAAAGTTGAGCAGGCCAGACCGGGCACCGGCCTCACGGAGATACTCGGCAATGCGCTCGCAGATGTAGCCCTTGGCTATGCCGCCCAGGTCGAGTGTCGTACCCTTGGGCACACGGACCTGGTTGCCCTCGATAACCAGCTCGGCAGCCTCCATGCGCGCACGGGCCTGTTCAAGCGCAGCCTCGTCAGGCACAACGGTCGTGTTTCCTGAGAAGTCCCAGAGCTCCAGAATACTCCCCACCGCAGTATTGAAGGCCCCGCCGGAGGCCCGGCGCAGCTCTTCTGCGCATTTCAGTATCCTCATCGTGTCGTCGTTCACCGCAACCGGCGCGCCTTCCGCGTGATTGATGCGCCAGACGTCACTTTCCGGGGCAAAGCGGCTTAACAGCTTTTCATAGGCCTCGCAGCGTGTAAGCGCCTCCTCAAGGAGCGGCTCAGGCAGGTCGGCGCAGAGCGCAACAGAGGTGTCAAAGTAAAATCCGTCAATCGAGTTGAGCTCGGATGAGCCCTTGCGTGCTTTCAAGTCTGTCTCCCTTTTCTTCAATATAGCTGCCCGCATTCCTCAAAGCAACGCGAGCGCGAACAGTCAAGCGGCTTTTGGAGTTGTGTGGCCGAGCCTCGGATATGCGTATCGTCTCCAAAATGGTCCCTTCCCTTGTCGCCTGTTACAGGCCCTCTGCACTTCTGCAGGCAGTGGCACTTCGTTGCAGTACTTTTTTTCGGGCGTTACGCTCCTGTCTGAGTCGTCTGATATACTGAGTCAACGCCAAATATACAGGGAGCCTGCCGCAGGGTCCTTAATAGAAATGCTATGAAGAAGGGCACCAGCCCAACAGAAGGCATTTCTATGTCTCTTTGTATGTTTGGCGACATAGGGGTGGTGCCCTTCTTCATAGTATGATCGGATTGAGAGCCTCCAGAACTTGCCAAATCACAAAAACAACTATAACAAAGCTGCACTGAATTGACATCGGGAGTGCAGTATGGTTGCGTGGGCAGGCGCATCTCGCTCCTGTTCTTCTCGTGCCTGTACACCGTCTGCCCCAGGAAAGCAGTGCGAGGTTCGCCGCGGTTCGCCGCAGTTCTGCCGTGCAGCAGCCGAAACCGGGCCGTAGCTAGCCAAGCTTCGGTTTCGCCTGCTATACTGAGGAGCAGGTTTGAAAGGCCATAGGATCCTGTTTTGAAAGGAGCATTGCTATGACCAGCTACGCAAAAAGAGGTCCCGAGGATCATCTGCTTTCGCCAGATAACTCGGTGTTGACCGTCATCGACTACCAACCCACACAGATCGATTCTATTACCTCCATGAATCCTTCCCATCTCGTGGACAACGTCGTCACCGTGATAAACACGGCCAATGTCTACAAGATCCCCATCGTCCTGTCTACCGTCAACGTGCAGACGGGCCGCAATCAGGACACGGTCCCGCGTATACGCAAGGCCGTTGGAGAGAACGTGCCCTCCTATGACCGAACCGCCATCAATGCGTGGGAGGACAAGGAGTACCAGGAGGCCCTCAAGGCAACCGGCCGCAAGAAGATAATCATACTCGCGCTGTGGACCGAGGCC
>JAIRZP010000195.1 GCA_031267175.1 Coriobacteriales bacterium
AGATATGGGTCGGAGAAGGACAACAGAGGCTTGTCGAGACGGGCATTTCTCACAGGCATCGCAGGTGCAGGCTTGCTCGGAGCAACCTCTGGCGTGCTTGCGGGATGTGCTCCCAGTTCAAACGGAGCGGTGCTGCCCACCAGCGGCGTAGCTGCGGACGGCGCGGGTTCTGCTGCTGCTGACTGGCTGGGAGCACCCGCAGAGATCGCCGCGTCTGATGTCGTAAATACGATAGAGACCGAGGTTCTCGTGGTTGGTGCCGGCACCGCCGGGTGCTTTGCCGCCTGTGCGGCAGTGGAGGAGGGCGCCCGTACCATCGTCATCGACAAGCAGACAGAAATCGGTAACGGGGTGCGTGACACATTGGCCGCGCTCAATTCCAAGCAGCAGAGAGAGCAGGGCTATACGCCCGATGCGTTTGCTGTTATCAACGAGATGACCCGGCACTCCTCCGGTTATGGCGACGAACGCCTGTACAAGGTATGGGCGGAGCACTCCGGCGAGGCCATTGACTGGTACACTGAGCGCGTGGCCGAGAACGGCTATGTGATCAGATTTGAGGCAACCGAGCCAGGCAAGCTGCGCATTCCTCACTTTGATGTAGGCCACTCACTCCAGTGGCTCGACCCTACCGATCCCAACATCGGCAGCTTTACGATGACCAGCAGCTTTTTGCTGGAATACGGCAAAGGTCTTGGCCTCGAAGTGCACATGGATACCACCATGCTGCAACTTTCACAGGAAGGTGAGCGTGTAACCGGCGTGTACGCAGAGACGGCGGATGGCATTGTGCAGTATGTTGCCAGCAAGGGCGTTATCATCTGCACCGGCGGCTATGCGGCAAACAATGAGATGCTCGAAGCCCTGCAGCCGGAGACCCTTGATATGGCCAGCGTACCCTATGCCTTTCCCACATGTACCGGCGACGGTATCAAGGCCATGCTCTGGGCAGGTGCCGCCATGGATCCGGTACACGCCGGTATGATATTTGACCGGGGCGCTGTTCCGCCGGACTCCACTGATCTTGCCGATGGCACCATGTTCTGGATGGGCTCGCAGCCCTTTCTCAAGGTAGACCTCGACGGAAATCGCTTTACCAATGAGAGCGGCCCCTACGACTTCATCCTGCACACAGCCAATGGCATACGGGAGAAGACCTACTGCACCGTGTGGGATGCCAACTACGAAGAGGACATGCGTGTGTTTGACACCCATGGTTGCTCCCGTATGTATGGCTATGTTAACGGCGCACTGGCTGTTATGCCCTATGATCCGGTGGTCAAGAGCATGAACGCCGATCTTCTTGAGAGAGGCATCATTGTTGAGGCACAGACCATAGAAGAGCTGGCCGAGAAACTCAACATTCCTGCCGAGGGCTTTGCCGCCACCGTTGCTCGTTATAACGAACTCGTGGACGCGGGCTTGGACAGCGACTTTGGCAAGGATCCGCACCGCCTGTCGCATCTGAATGCCGCTCCCTTCTATGGGGTCAGGCAGCGCGGCGGCTACTTCATCACCACACTTGACGGTGTGCGCATTGACACGTCCATGCGGGTGCTGAATGAGGCGGGCAATCCCATCGAGGGCCTCTACGCCGCAGGCGACTGCTCGGGCGGCTACTACGGCATCAGCTACATCAACCTCCTGGCCGGAGATGCCGCAGGCCGCAGCGTCACCTTCGGTCGCCTCGCAGGTAAGGTGGTGGGTCGGCTGTAGGGTGGTGAAGGTTTAAGACGGTGAGCCTTGAAACACCAGCTTCCTTTTCACCAGAATACCAAACCCCCAGCTCGCCTTTGAGTTGGGGGTTCCAGATAGTGAGGGATACTTTGTACGACAGCCCCGTTAGCGCGTTCCATCAAGGTGAGCGAAGGAATGCCCATCGTGTATCGTGCGTTTATCGGCCAGGCTTATCCTTCTCGATCAGGAGCAGTTTATCGAGATCAGTCCAGGGCAACAGGTGGATCTCGCCGATTGTTTCTGGCTTGCCTGCGTACACGATGAATCTTCTGTGAGCCTTTTGCGGCACAGGAGCCATATCGCGTGCCTGGTGCTCTGCCAGCAGCCCATCCCAATAGTCAAGCCCCTTGAGCATTGAGCTTGAAAAACCGCTTGCCGACTTGATTTCCACAGCCGACTCACCTGAGCTATCTCTCAGTATCAGATCGACTTCGTGTTTCTTCGCGTCGCGATAGAAGAACATTTCCACGTCAAGTTTCTGGGATGCTCTCTCCTTATGGATCTCAGCAATGACGAAGTTCTCGAACAGGTTGCCCTTGAGATAGTGCCCTTCAATTTCCTCGGCATGCCGTATCCCGAGCAGCCTGCAGGCGAGACCGGTGTCCAGAAAATACACCTTGGGACTCTTGATGTAGCGTTTGCCAAAGTTGTTGTGCAGCGGACGGAGGATGACTATCAGGTAACTCGCCTCAAGGATAGACAGCCAGCTTTTTGCCGTACCCGGGGAGATGCCTGCGTCACTGGCCAGGGAGGCGTAGTCGAGCAACTGCCCTATCCTGCCAGCCAGAATCCTCACAAAGCCTCTGAAGGCAGCAAGGTTTCCGATGTTCTTCATCGTCCTCACGTCGCGTTCCACATAGGTAGCAAGGTATTGGTCAAAGAATACTTCTGGCGGTATGTGTTCTGAGCGCTGCCCTGGATAAAAGCCCTCAAAGATGTTATCGAACAGCTCGGCCACACCCTGCCTGTCGCTCGCCTGCTCATCAAGACAAGCGGCAGCGCTCAGTTCTTGCAGCGTCAAAGGGAGAAGCTCCGCATATGCGGCCCTCCCTGCAAGGGTTTGGCTTATTGCATCAGAGAGCAGGATATTCTGCGAGCCGCTGAGGATGAACCTCCCCTTCTCTCTCTGCTCATCAACCGATGCCTGGATGAAGGAGAAGAGCTCGGGGAACCGTTGCGCCTCATCAATAATGACGTTTGACCCATGGAGTTCCAGAAACGAGCTGGGGTCAGCCTTGACCGCGTCCAAAGTTGAGGGATTCTCCAGATTGAAGTACTCCCTCTGGGGGAACATACTCCTGAGCAGCGTGGTCTTGCCCGACTGCCTCGGCCCTGTCAAAACGACGATGGGATAGTAGGACAGAAGCTCTGCTAACTGCTTCTCTATCGTTCTCTTAATCATGAAGACAGTATAGCGTTTGAGCGCGAATGGTGCGATTCCACATTTGAAATGTTGTTTTGCACCATTTATACTGACTGCCAAGGATGTCGCTTGAGCGCAGGCGTCAATCTGACGACGCTCTTGTACATAGGGATTGCACTGTCATTCCCAAGCAAGGTTCAGTGTCTTATGGAGCGCTGAGCAATCTGACAGGTAGATGTTGATAAGGCTCTGATAGGGTATGCCAGTGTCGGCTGCCTGTTCTTTGAAGAAATCAA
>JAIRZP010000030.1 GCA_031267175.1 Coriobacteriales bacterium
GGCTATCTTATTGAGCCGGAAGAGCAGCGTGTTGCGGTGGATGTAGAGCGCCCGCGCGGTCTCATTGACCCGACAGTCCATCGCAAAATAGGTTTGCAGCGTTTCCAGGAGAATGGGGTCCCAGTCGCGTCCCTCGGTCTGGTTGGCTATGAAGATCTCGCGGAGATAGTCCGGCACGCCCTCCAAAAGCCTGAATATATGCTGCTCATTGTAGTAGAGGATGCGCCGGGCATCGCCGAGGCGCTGCGCCACACGCGCACTGTGAAAGGCGTCCTGATAGCTCTGACGGTAGCCCCCGATGCCACGGTTGGGCCGCCCGACGCCAATGTGAAAGAGCATTCTGGTGCTGGCCAGGCGGTGGGCCAGGGCCTCACAGATAGCACGCAGCGCGCTCTCGTCGTTTGTATCGCTCACCGGGATGGCGCAGACGAACTGCCCCTGCCCGGTATACGAGAGAAACTGCATGCCCGGCCCGGCCTTTGCAACCTCCCCAATGGCCGCCTCGACAGCAGGCAGGTCCGCGTAGGAGATGGCAGGAAAGCACACCGCCAGAATCATGCTCAGTTTCTGGCAGTCTATCCCCAGGATATGCGCCTGCACGGCATTCTGTTCGAGGTCCTTGTCAGAGGCGCTGATGAGGTTCTTGACCCAGGTATCCACGAGGCGCTGGTGGGTGCTCACCTGATGCGTTATCTCCGCGGTCTCAAGGAGCGAGATGACTGCGATGCTGATGATGGAGGCGTAGACCTCGAGCTTTTCCGGCTTGCCACGCAGGCAGAGCGCCCCGGCACAGCTGTCGTACAGCACGAGCGGCAGGGTCACGCCTTCAAAGGTATGGCTGTAGTCAGACGCGCGCTCCTCAGAGATGGAGAGCTTGTTCTGCGTGGCAATGGCCTCGACGGCAGCCTCATGACGGATACCCAGCCGCCAGTCCTCGGTGGAGGCGATGATTATCCCCTGTGCATCGGTGATGCTTATGGGGCAGTCCAATACTCCGCAGAGGCGATCAACGATGGGTTGCGCAAGGTCGTTTGACAGTCTCATGCAACCACCTTTCCGTCTGCCATGCGTAACACGTGCCAACTCCGTGGCTGCTATTTTACCAGAGTTTACTCCTGATTCTCAGGCGAGTTGTGCCTATGCACAATGGCTATCTGGTAGATGGCCCGCGATTTTGGAGCCTCTCCCATTGCCGGGCGCGAGCGACGTCAATACAATAGATCTGAATTATGGAAAGATTCAAGACCGCCAGATAAGCATGACCCGAGAGGAAGGTAGCGCATATGGCACTCATAGACGAGATGGAAAAACAACTCCGTCCACCCGAGGATACCGTGGAACCCTATCCCGCAAAGTACATAACCCTGGCCAGTGGGGAGAAGATGCTGGTTCGTCAGATCAGCCGAGAGGAGTGCGGGATTGTCCTTGAGGCCGTGCGCCCCCTCATGACCGTGGAGAAGGACTTCTACGACATCGTGGCCTCACGCATCTATTCCGAGGTCCTCGGGTATATGCGCTATCGCGTCAAGGACGAGTACGTCTTTCTCGGCACCATTAACGGAGAGATCGTCGGCATTGTCAACGGCCGCCTCGTGACCCCGGAACTCGGCATGAGCTATCACACCATCGCCATCCGTCAGGGTCTGCGTATCGGTGCCCAGCTCTTTGCCGCCAAGATGGAGTACCACTTTGACATCCTCGGTCAGGAGGAGGTCCTCGTCGTGGCCGAGTCTCCCAACGGCTTCAAGCGCTGGATGATAGAGTACGAGCTGGAGTCCCGGCCCGAGGTCTGGCATGAACTCGGCGGCGTACCGACCTTTGTGCTCACCCGCGAGCTGTGGGAGAAGCACAAGGCCGAGAAGAGCACCGGCCGCAGGCCCGTACCAGACGAGCTGCTGGCCGCCAATATCCCTCCCCATCTGTCGGCAAGCTACGCCCAGAAGAGTTAGGGGCGGTCTCATGAGAGAGAATCGTCCTGTGAGAGAAGGTGCATTATGAGAGACGTCGGCATTGTTGGTGTGGGCCACACCAAGTTCGGCCGCTGGAATGGCTCCTATCTGGACATGGCCTCTACCGCCGCGGTGGAGGCGCTGCACGACGCGGGCATCAACCTGGCGGCGGGCGAGGCTGGCATTGATCAGCTCTTTCTGGCCTCCATGGGTGCCGGTCAGGTTAACAGGATCTCCGGTGCCGCGTCGGCGCTGGTGGACACGCTCAACCTGCGCCCCGCCATGGCCGAGACCGTAGAGAACGGCCCGGCCTCCGGTGCCTCTGCCGTCAAGCTCGCCTATATGGCCATCGCCAGCGGCCTGGCAAACACGGTGCTCGTCGTGGGTGCCGAGCAGATGCGCGTGCTGAGTGGCTGGGAGAGCACGGACTTTGTTGCCACGATGCTCCACCCCGAGGCCGAGTATCCCTATGGCATGACGCTGCCGGCCGCGGCGGGCATGTTTACCCGGCTCCATATGGAGAAGTACGGCACCTCGGAGAAGGACCTGGCCATCGTCGCGGTCAAGAACCACGAGAATGCCATGCACAATCCGGTTGCCCACATCCATCTGGTACCCGATCTGCACGCCATTACCGACGACGAGGACGCTAACGTCATCAACCCCTATGTTGCGGAACCCCTGCGCGTGTACGCCACCTGCCCGATGAGTGACGGGGCCGCCGCCCTCGTGCTCACCGCCCTGGACACCGAGCGGGAGTTTGCCCACAAACCCGTGCGCATAGCCGGCGTGGGCCAGGCGACGGACACGCATGTCGTGGCCGAACGCCCCGATCCGCTTGACCTCTTTGCCGTGCGCGAGAGTGCGAAGCGGGCCTATGAGATGGCCGGCATGGGGCCCAAGGATATCGATGTGGCCGAACTCCACGACGCGTTCCAGATTCTGGAGATCGCCGAGAGCGAGGAGGTCGGTTTCTTCCCGCGCGGTGAAGGCAACAAGGCCGCCCGCGAGGGCAAGACCCGCGTCGATGGCGAGATGCCCATCAATACCTCCGGCGGGCTCAAGGCCAAGGGACACCCCGTGGGTGCCACCGGTGTCTCGCAGGTGGTGGAGATAGTCCGCCAGCTGCGCGGCGAGGCCACGGGCCGCCAGGTCAAAGACGCCCGGACGGGCCTCACCACGAATTTTGGCGGCTTTGGCAATAACGTGGTATCGATAATCCTCACTACAAAGGAAAAGGGGTGAGCCTCATGGAGATGTATTCGTATCGCTGCGACAACTGCGGAGAGCTGCATCATCCCCGTCACTTCGTCTGCCGCAGGTGTGGACACACGGAGTTTACTGAGGAACCGCTCTCGGGTAAAGCCAAGGTCCTCACTTGGACCAAGGTCTACAACCTGCCAGAGGGCTATATGCGGCCCTCGCTCAGCTTTGCCATCGTCAGGTTTGAGGACACCGGCCTGCCGGTCTCGGTACAGATTGACGATGAGAAGCCCTATATCGATGAAGAGGTCACTTCCGCGGTAGGGGTTGTCAAGGAAGCGGTTGGCAAGGATTACTACGGCTTTATCGTTGAGCCGGTAGTCGTATAGGAAGCCTCTGCGATGCCAGCTCGACACGACATCCGGGCCTTGACGATGGGAGCGCGTTTTGCACAGCGCTGCCAGCGAAGGAGCTTGGCGCGTGTCCTGAGCGTGCATAACCGGGTGATAAACCTGGTTACCGAGGACGGACTCCTGGCCCTGGCTCTGCCGCAGGCCGGGGGTTCGTCCCGTTTTCTGTGTCTGAACAGGCTGCCGGAGCTGCAAAGCGGGGAGGACCTCAGGCTTTCGCCTGGGGAGCTGGGAGCGGGCACCCTGTCCATCGATCTGGGTGGGGTAGCGCTCTGGCAGGGCCTTCTCCCGCCCCGCGCCCATGCCACCTTGACCCCGCAACGCTTCAGAGACTTTGCCGAGGCGGTCGCCATTCTGGGCATCCAGCAGGGACGTTTTCGTGACGGTTTCTGTGTGCCGCGCTCTCTGACCCCGTCCTCCCCGGTAGCGCAGCTGGCAGGGAGCCTGCTGGGCCTCGGGCCCGGGCTTACGCCGGCCGGAGACGACATCCTGCTCGGCTATCTCGCCGTAAACAACCACCTCGGCGACACTACCTGCCTCACGAGGGAGCTCCACGCTGCCGTTGCCGATGGACTCAAACGAACGACGATGCTCTCGACCCAGCTGCTGCGTAATGCGCTGGAGGCGGACTATCATGAGACGGTCCAGCGGGTCTTGGCCATCCTTCTCGGGCTGAGTCCGGAGAATCTGCTTACGGCCCTGCGCCGTCTGGCTGCCGTAGGAGCGTCCAGTGGCGAGGCTACCATCTACGGCATGTGGCTGGCCCTCCAACGCGTCCATCGAGAGAATGCTGCCAACACACGGAGCAGCTTCAGGCAACTACAGAGTGAACAATCACGAAGCAACAATTGCAGAACAGTGATGTACAGAAATGGCCCCCGCCCCGCCACTCTGAAGAGCGCGACGCGCGACGTGGCAATCCAGTCCTTTGTAAACAATTCAAGAGCATGGAGGTGAACCTTGCAGAGCGTAACCTTGGTCAAGCCCAATCAGTACTCTGACTCGGTAAGTCTGATGCGCCTCTCCAACGACGTGGCCGCCCTGGAGGGCGTGGAAGACGTGTTGGTAGGCATGGCGACAGACCTCAACCGGGAACTTCTGGCAGGCATGGGGGCGGCAACGGCCGAGACCGATGCCGCCACGCCCAACGACCTTCTCATTGCGGTGGTCGCAACCGACAAGGATGCGGCAGACCGCGCCCTGGAGGCAATCGAACAGGGCATGAGCAAAAAGAAGCCCGGACGCGCGGAGGCAGGAGCAGCCGGCGAGACGGTCTTTGAACGCATTGACCAGGTCGCGGAGCTGGATGAAGGCTTCAACATGGCCGTAGTCTCGGTGCCGGGAACCTACGCCGCGCATGAGTGCCAGGCTGCGCTCAGAGATGGCATGCACGTCTTTCTTTTCAGCGACAATGTTTCGGTGGAAGAAGAGCTCAACCTCAAGGCACTGGCCAGGGAGAAGGGCCTGTTGATGATGGGACCCGACTGCGGCACGGCGCTCATCAACGGCATTGCGCTCGGCTTTGCCAATGTGGTACGCCAGGGCGACATAGGCATTGCCGCCGCCTCGGGCACGGGCCTGCAGCAGCTCACCCAGCTCATCAATGCCATGGGTGGCGGTATCACCCAGGCCATCGGCGTCGGCGGCAGGGATCTGTCAGCCGCAATCGGAGGACGCACGATGCTGGCCGCTCTCGAGGCCCTCTCTGATGACGAGGCCACGCGCGTCATCGTCGTGCTCTCAAAACCGCCGGCCCCCGAGGTTGCGAGCACGGTGCTCGAGGTTGCCAAAGGCATCGGCAAGCCCGTCGTGCTCTGCCTGCTCGGACGTGAGCTCGACGCTGATCTGGGAGCGCTTGAACTGGCTGGCAATCTGGAGGAGGCCGCTGCCGCCGCGGTGCGCCTGTCGAGTGGCAGCACGCCGAGCCTCATCGACCCCTTCTACGACGAGAGCACCTTTCCTGCCACACTCGCAAGTCTCAGGCCCACGCAGCGCTTCGTCCGCGGCATCTTCTGCGGCGGCACCGTCTGCGACGAGGCCATGGTCTGTTTCCGGAGCGTAGGCCTGCCCATCAGGAGCAATATCCCGCTTTCTGAGGCAGAGCGGCTGGAAGACGTGCATCAAAGCGTTGGCAACACCTTCATCGACATGGGAGACGACTACTTCACCCGGGGCAAGCCGCATCCGATGATAGACCCGTCGCTCCGCAACAGGCGCATCGTAGCTGACGCGCTGCAGAGCGACACGGCGGTCATGCTCGTGGATGTCGAGCTGGGTTACGGCTCCCATCCCGACCCTGCGGGTGTTCTCGTGGAGGCGGTAGACGAGGCCAACGCCCGTCTGGCAGGTGAGGGCCGCACGGTCGTGTGGATTGCCTCGGTTATCGGCACCGAGGGCGATCCCCAGGGCTTTGAGCCGCAGTGCAACAAACTGCTTGACGCCGGCATGCTCGTGAGCATCAGCAACATCCGTGCCGCCCGCCTCGCCGCGCGAGCCGTCACCGCGGCCGGGGCACAAGCCGAGGCAGCAGAAGGGAGGCAGCAATGATCCGCGAGCTATTCGGAGCCGAGATCAAGGCCGTCAATCTGGGCAGCAAGGACTTTGCCGACGACCTCGCCCTGCAAGGTGTCGCAACCATCAATCTCAGCTGGAAGCCGGCCGCCCGTGGCGACAAGCAGCTGCTCGAGGCGGTGGATGCCCTCACCCGCGACGACGTGGATGCCGCCAACCAGGAGGCACTGCGCCGTATCAACGCCGCTCAGCCCTATCTCATCGGGGTAGGCCGCGCGCTTGATACCCTGCCGGGCATGTCCCAGGATACCATCCTGCACGCCGGCCCCCCCATCACCTGGGAGCGTATGTGCGGCCCGTTGCGCGGCGCTATCATCGGTGGCCTCCTGTTCGAGGGCCGCACACACACAGCCGAGGAGGCCGAGACGCTCGCGGCCAGCGGCACCATAGAGTTCAGTCCCTGTCACGAACACGATGCGGTCGGACCCATGGCCGGTGTCATCACGCCCTCGATGCCCGTCTTCATCCTGGAAAACAGAAACGGCGGCAATCGGAGCTATGCCACGATGAACGAAGGCCTCGGCAAGGTGCTGCGCTTTGGTGCCTATGGCGAGGAGGTGTTGGAGCGGCTGCGGTGGATGCGCGATGTGCTCGCACCCGCCGTGAGCAAAGCCCTTGCGCTTTCGGACGGCATCGACCTCAAGGCCCTCATCGCCCAGGCCCTGCATATGGGAGACGAGGTGCACAACCGCAACCGGGCCGCGACCTCGCTCTTCATCCGCGAGATACTCCCGTACCTCTTACAGGCGGATATTCCCGATGCGGAGCGCATCGCCGTGGTGGAGTTCATCAACTCAAACGACCACTTCTTCCTCAACCTCTCCATGCCCTGCTCCAAGGCTATGCTCGATGTGGCCGGTGGCATAGAGAAGAGCACGGTGGTCACCTGCATGTGCCGCAACGGCACCGACTTTGGCATCCGCGTGGCCGGTCTCGGCAACCGTTGGTTCACTGGGCCTGCCGAGGAAGTCAAAGGGCTCCTCTTCCCCGGATTTACCGACGCGGACAAGAACCCCGACATGGGCGACAGCTCCATCACAGAGACGGCGGGCCTCGGTGGCTTTGCCATGGCGGCCAGCATCGCCATCGTGCAGTTTGTGGGCGGCACCCCAGCTGACGCCATCCGGTACTCGGAGAAGATGTACACCATCACCACCGGAGAGAGCCAGAGCTTTTCCATCCCCGTGCTCGGCTTCCGCGGTAATCCCACCGGTATCGATGTGCGCAAGGTCGTCGCGCAGGACACCCTACCACAGATAAACACGGGTATCGCGTCCCGCGAGGCTGGAGTCGGCCAGGTGGGCGCGGGGCTCGTCAATCCACCCTGGGAGTGCTTCCACGACGCCATGCTGGCGCTCGCGGATGTATACGGCAACGCGCAAGGCCGGTAAGCAGTAAGGCAGTCAAGACCAGCAAGGCAACGGCAAGGAATCAGCACGACAGAAGGCAAGACAACCAGCACCCAGGTGCACAGCAAACAGAAAAGAGAGGCACACGCATGGCAAACTGGAATGACATAACACTGTACGAACTCTCCATCGACACGGGTATCGGCACGCCGCCCTGGCCCACCTACGAGCCGCTCAAGGTCAAGTATTTCAAGCGCCTGAGCCCCAACGGTGCCAACGGCATGCTCATCACCACCTCCAACCACGTGGGTACACACCTGGACGGGCCGCTCCACTTTGACACGGCAGGGCGCGACCTGGCCTCGCTGGAGCTCACCAAGCTCTGCCGGCCGGGCGTCGTCGTAGACCTCAGCGACCAGGCCGAGGACTTTGGCATCTACACGCCGGAGGACATTACCAGGCGCGTTGAGGTCAAGGAGGGCGACATCCTCATTATCAATACCGGCTACCATAAGTACGGCTGGACCGAGCCCGAGGCCGACGAGCGCCGCTACATGCTCCGCCACCCCGGCCCGAGCATGTCGATGGTAGACTGGGCGCACGAGAAGAAGCTCGCCTGGATTGGCGTGGACTGCGGCAGCGCTGACCATCCCATGAACACGAAGATCCGCGACTGGGAGCCTGGCGAGGCCGAAAAATGCGACCAGCTCTTCCAGGAGCGCTACGGCAAGGCGCTCAACGATGTGTATCACTGGCCGGATGACTATCAGGCCATGCACATCCAGATGTTCCCACGCAAGTATGGCGAGATCATCCACGCCGAATGCCTCGGCGGGCAGATCGACGAGCTCTCCAACCAGCGCTGCGTCATAGGTGCCTTTCCCTGGAAGTTCAAGGACGGCGAGTCGGCCTTTGCGCGCATCGTGGCCTTTACCGGTTTTGAGGTATGAGTTTCCTGGGAAGTGATGACTGATCATCGCTCCCCTAGATTGGCTTGAGTTGAGTACCAGAGCGTGAGCTACGTAGGAGCTTTACGGAAGGAAAGGACGGAATCATGCCGGCCTATCTACATCCCACAACCCTAGCTGAGGCGTTTGAGGGTCTCAGTCAGGGTGAAGAAACAAGGTACCTCGCGGGAGGCACCGACCTCATCGTGCTGCTGCGCGAGGGGGTTATTGCGCCCGCTGCCCTCATGGATGTCAAGGCCCTGCCTGAGTTACAGGGCATCACCACCACGGAGGACGCGTTGGAGATAGGAGCCGCGGTCAGCTGCGGTCAACTGATTGCCTCGGAGCATGTGGGCTACGGCTGCACGCTGCTCAAGCAGGCGGCCTCCACCCTGGCCAACCCGCTGCTGCGCAACCGCGCAACCCTCATCGGCAACCTGTGCAACGCCTCGCCGGGAGCCGACATGGCCCCTGCCTCGCTCGTATTGCGGGGCGTACTGACCACAGCAACCCCGGGTGGTGGCCGTACCATCGAGCTCAAGGACTTCTTCACGGGAGTCAAAAGGCATGTGCTCGAACCCAACGAGCTCGTCACCAAGATCAGCTTCCCGCTTACCAAGGGGCGCGGCATCTATCTCAAGAAGCGGCGCATCCACGGCCATGACCTGGCCCAGGTGGGTGTCGCGGGCTTTCACGACACCGACGGCAGCTTCCGTCTGGCACTCGGTGCCGTGGCCACGACGCCGCTTCTGCTTGACGACTTTGGCACACTCAGCACGACCGAGCTTGCCAATCGCAGGGAGGAGATAGTCTCCGAGGCAGTCGGCGCTGCCAGGCCCATCAGCGACGTGCGCGCCAGCAGGGAGTACCGCCTCGCCATGGTCAGGCTCTTTACCGAGCGTATCGTGGATGCGTTTGCCAACGAAACGGAGGTGCAACGATGACCACCTTACCCCTTCACCTTACCGTCAACGGCGAGGTCTACGACGCCTTCGTGTCCGAGAATGCCACGCTGCTCACGCTCCTGCGTGACGTGCTGGGGCTCACCGGCACCAAGGAAGGCTGTGGGGCCGGGGAGTGCGGTGCCTGCACCGTTATCATGAACGGCCTGCCCCTTAACAGCTGCATGGTGTTGGCCTTGGAATGCGAGGGTGCCGAGATCCGCACCATCGAGAGCGAGTATCAAAACGGCCAGCTTTCTAATCTGCAACAGGCTTTCATAGAGCACAATGCCTTCCAATGTGGCTTCTGTACGCCGGGCATGATCATGTCGGCACGCGCGCTGCTGGAAGCCAATCCCAACCCAAGCCGTGACGACATCAAGGAGGCCATGGAAGGCAATCTCTGCCGTTGTACCGGCTACGACAGCATCATCGCTGCCATTGAGTCAGTGGGGGTGAGCGCACCATGAGTGAGTATCACGCAGATTCTCAGGAGTTCCGCTACATCGGCAAGCCCGTTAAGCGCAACGACGGCCCGGAGAAGGTCACCGGCACTGCCGTGTACGCTGGCGACATCGTCCTCTCCGGCATGCTTCATGCCCGCCTTCTCACGAGCCCCTACGCCCATGCCCGCATCCTCAGTATCGACACGCTCGCAGCCGAAGCGCTGCCCGGCGTGCGCGCGGTCATCACCGGCGAGCACGGCTCGGTCAAGGTCGGCATCTATATGCAGGACAAGAGCGTTATCGCTACCGACACGGTGCGCTATCAGGGTGAGATCGTGGCCGCGGTGGCTGCCGACACCGTGGAGATAGCCCGCGAGGCCGTGAGCCTCATCAAGGTGGAGTACGAGCCGCTGGAGGTCTTGAACGACGTGCGGGAAGCGGTCAAGCCCGACGCGCTGCTCCTGCATCCGCACCTCGGAACCTATGCCCACAGCGTAGGGGTCTTCTTTCCCGAGCCGGGCTCAAATATCGCCAACCACACGCGTATCCGTCGTGGCAATATGGAGGAGGGCTTCAAGCAGGCCGACCTCATCCTGGAGAATACCTTTGAGCAGAACCAGGTGCTGCACGTACCGCTTGAGACCCACGTTACCCTCGTACAGTGGGGTGTGGACGACCAGATAAAGATATGGAGCAGCGGCCAGTCGCCCTTCTCCGTGCGCGACCTCTTCTCTATTGCCTTTGAGATACCGCGCGCCAATATCGAGGTCAACATACCCTTTGTTGGCGGTGGCTTTGGTGGCAAGGCCGGCATCCATCTGGAGCCGCTCGTGGCGCTGCTCTCCAAGGCGGCCGGTGGCCGTCCCGTCAAACTGACCCCAACGCGGGAGGAAGAATGCCAGACCCTGCCGTGCAGACAGGGGCAGGTCGCGCGCATCAAGACCGGCTGCACCAAAGACGGCAGGATCGTCGCCGAGCAGGTGGAGATACTCTGGGACGCCGGTGCCTATGCGGACTACGGCGTTAACATAGGCCGCGCCTCGGCGACGAGTGCCTGTGGCCCCTACCACATCCCCAACATCTGCGTTGACGCCAAGACCGTCTACACCAACCACCTCTACGGCACGGCCTATCGCGGCTTTGGTCACCCCGAGGTCTTCTTTGCCGTTGAGCGTCAGCGCGACCTCATGGCCAAGGAACTGGGCATGGATCCCACGGAGTTCCGGCTGAAGAACCTGCTCTATCCAGGCGACGAAACCATTACGGGCGAGCTTATCACCGAAAACACCGGCAGCCCCGACACATGTCTCAAGCGGGCCATAGAACTCGTGGGTGCCGATGTTGCCTATACCGAGGCCGAAAAGGCACAGATGGCGGCAAGCGGCAAGCTCCGGGGCAAGGCTGCGGCAGTCTTGCAGAAGGCCCCGGCCATGCCCACCTGGTCGGCCTCCAGTGCGCTCGTGCAGATGAACGAGGACGGCAGCGTGCGCATCTCGGTGAGCGGTGTCGATTATGGCCAGGGCACCTACACGATACTCAGACAGATTGCCGCCGAGCGCCTCAAGATGCCCATAGAGGACGTGTATATCAATAAGAGCGTCATCACGCCGCTCAGTCCCTACGACTGGCAGACCGTGGCTAGCCGCATGACCTCCATCTGCGGTATGGCCGTCATGGAAGCCTGTGACGACCTCATCAAACAGATACGGGAGATAGGCGGTGTCGCTCTCAGGGCATCGCACCATGAGGTCGAGTTTGACAACGGCGAAGTCTACGTACGCCAGAACCCCCATTACCGCATCGCCTTTGGCAAGATAGCCATGGGCTATGTGTATGAGAACGGCAACGCCATCGGTGGGCCACTCATAGGCCGCGGCAAGGCCATAGCGCAGGGCCTCTCCAACCTCGACGAGCACACGGGCCAGGGCAAGGCCGCACTCGACTGGACCTACGGCGCTCACGCGGTGGAGATAGAGGTGGAGCTCGCCACGGGTGACATCGAGGTGTTGCAGATGGCCACGGTCATCGACGCCGGCAGGGTCATGAACGAGCAACTGTTGCACGGCCAGATCGTCGGCGGTGCGCTGCAGGGCCTGGGCTGCACCTTCTCCGAGGTGCTCCTGCATGACGACCAGGGCAGGCTTCTCACCCGCAACTTTACCGACTACAAGATACCGACCTTTAAGGATATGCCGCGCACCGTGTATACCGATGTCGTGGAAACGCCGCAGCTGGACGGGCCCTACGGGGCACGGGGAGCCGGGGAACACCCGCTCATCTCCGTCACCGCAACGGTGGCCAACGCACTCGCCAACGCCACCGGTGTTGAGTTTCACGATCTGCCGCTTTCGGCCTGGCGCGTGTGGACGAAGCTGCAGGAGCAGAAACAGCAGGAGCAACAGCAACAGGAATCGCAGGAGTAGAAGGGAGGCGCCTCAATGTCTGAACGGATAGTACTGGCCCTGGGCGGCAATGCGCTGGGCGACAGCCTGGTTGAGCAGCGCTTGGCGGTGGCGTCTGCCGCCGTACCCATTGCCGACCTTATCGAGGCCGGTCATGACGTTGCCATCTGTCACGGCAACGGGCCCCAGGTGGGCATGATAGACCTGGCGTTTGAGACCGCCAGCCGCACGGTGGAGTCCATTGATGCCATGCCGCTGTCCACCGACGGGGCCATGAGCCAGGGCTACATCGGCTTTGGCATTCAAAAGGCGCTCTATCGCGAGCTGCATGAGCGCAGTATTGACAAGGTGGCCGCGAGCATCGTCACCCAGGTGCTCGTAGACCCCGCCGATCCTGCCTTTGAGAATCCGTCCAAGCCCATCGGCAGCTTCTATACCCGGGAGGAGGCAGAGGCCATCATGCAGATGGATCCCTCCATCCTGCTTAAGGAAGACGCGGGACGTGGCTGGCGGCGGATAGTCGCGAGCCCCATGCCACTGGAGATAATCGAGCTCAAGGTCATCCGCTCCCTCATTGACTGTGGCTATGTCGTCATTGCCTGTGGCGGCGGCGGCCTGCCGGTCATCCGCGACGGATCGGGCCTGCTCCCCTGGGAGGCGGTTATCGACAAGGACTTTACCGGTGAACTCCTGGCGGAGGATATTGATGCCAGTGTCTTTTTGATACTCACGGCGGTGGAGAAGGTCGCCATCGATTTTGGCAAGCCTACCGAGCGCTGGCTTGATCATCTGAGCCTGGAGGAGGCAGAGGCCTTTAGCGAAGAGGGCCAGTTTGCGCCGGGCAGTATGCTTCCCAAGGTAGAGGCCGCGATGCGCTTTGTGCGCTCCGCCCCGGGGCGTAAAGCGCTCATCACCTCGCTCGACCGTGCGCTCGACGGCATCGAAGGCCGCACAGGCACCCTGGTGACCGCATGAGCGGTGCCCTGACACGCAGGTTCTCTCTCTGTGCTAAGCTGGTACAACAGCTGAGAAGACAGAGTTGCGAGCAAAGAAGCAGAGCAATGACAACGGCGCGGGGAGGAGGTACTGAACACTGACATACAGGCGGCTGGTCTGTAGTTGCGAGGGAACCGATCCGCAGAGATGGTGGAGAACAGATGCGGTGAACGGAGAGGTAGCCCGGATACAAAATCAGACGCAGCCGCAACAGTACGTGTTCGTTTGTACGGTGTTATATAAGTGTGTTTGAAAGGAGTGGATAATGGCAATTTGGAAATTACACGGAGACGGCAGGAATATAGGAGCGAGGGAAGTCATCGCGCCCGATGAGCGCCTGTCCTGGCCACGTACGGTGGGGATAGGCCTGCAACACATCGTTGCGATGTTTGGCGCGACCTTTTTGGTACCGGTGATAACCGGTTTTCCGCCAACGACAACCCTGTTCTTCTCGGCCATCTCTACGATGATCTTCCTGTTGATTACCCGGAACAAGGTGCCGAGCTACCTCGGCTCGTCCTTTGCGTTCATCTCGCCCGTCGTCGCTGCCAGTGCTGGTGGTAACTTTGGAGCCGCGTGCTTTGGCATCGCCTGCACCGGTGTGCTTCTGGCCATCATCGGCCTCATCGTCATGCGGGCGGGAACCAACTGGATTAACAAACTGATGCCGCCGGTCGTCACCGGTGTCATCGTGGCGCTTATCGGCTTTAATCTGGCGCCAACGGCCTATTCGAACTTTGTGGCACAACCGCTTCTGGCAACCATCACCTTTGTGACCATCGTGTTGGTTCAGGCGCTCTCCAAAGGCATCATCGGACGCCTCGCCATCCTCATTGGCGTGGTCGTTGGGTATATCGCCGCTGCGCTCATGGGTGAGATTACCTTTGAGTCGGTTGCGGATGCTGCTTGGGTCGGTCTCCCCACCTTCCAGCTGCCGGAGGTAGACCCCGGTGTGCTGCTGATGTTTTTGCCGGTGGTGCTCGTGCTCGTTGCTGAGAACATCGGTCACGTCAAGTCGGTGGCCACCATGACCGGCAAGAACCTCGACAAATACATGGGCCGCGCGCTCTTCTCCGATGGTCTCGGTACGACGCTCGCCGGCCTCGGCGGCGGTTCCGGTACCACCACCTACGCCGAGAACATCGGCGTTATGGCAGCGACGCGCGTGTACTCCACGGCGGCCTACTGGGTAGCCGGCATCGGTGCCCTGGTGCTTTCGCTCTGCCCCAAGTTTGGTGCTGCCATCTTCCTCATCCCCTCCGGCGTGCTCGGCGGCGTGTGTATCCTGCTCTACGGCATGATAGGCATGCTGGGTGTGCGCATCTGGGTTGAGAACAAGGTGGACTTCTCCAATAACGTCAACATGGTCACCGGCGCGGTGCCGCTGGTCATGGGTATCGCGAGCTTTACGCTGGCGGTTGGTGGTGCCAGCGGCTTTAATGTCGTTGCCGGTGATTACGCGGCTCAGGCAAGCGAGATAATCATAGGCCCGATAGCCGTTGCCTCGGTCATGGCGCTCATACTCTATCACCTGATGATCGCCCTCAACAAGGCGCGTGGCATCGAGCTTCCCCAACCGGTGAACTTCAAGAAGATAGAAGCCGGTGAGGATGCTACTGCGCCAGATGTCTATATCGAAGAAGTAGTGGAAGTGGTGGAGACAGACGAGGAGCCGTAACGCTGCAACGCTGCTCGCATACCATTTCCCGTGTAAGCACGCACAGGAGGGGCGCCCAGGCGCCCCTCCTGTGCGTGTGTTGGGTATGCATCGGTTTCTTGCGGTTAGAGTTGGATAAGGTAGAGGTAGATGTTTTGCTTACCAGGAGAGCTCCCAGCAGGCCACATAGTTTCATCGAAATCGTGCTAAGATAATCACTACGTAATTGAAGATAAGTCGTTCTCAAGCGAGGAAAAATGGAAGATAAACTACAGTTATTTCAAAAGCAGCCTGTTCGTAGTGTTTGGGATGAGAACAACGAAAGGTGGTGGTTTTCGGTTTTGGATATTGTCGCTATCTTGACCGAACAACATGATTATAAAAAAACTCGCAATTACTGGAAATGGCTAAAAGGCAAGCTGTCCGGTGAGGGTAGCGAGTTGGTTAGCAATACTAACCAACTGAGATTGATGGCGGCGGATGGCAAAAGATATAGCACCGATGTGATGGATACGGAACAAATCCTACGTCTCGT
>JAIRZP010000106.1 GCA_031267175.1 Coriobacteriales bacterium
TGTCCCACTTTGATAGAGAAGCCTGCTAAGTGAACACACTGCAGGCTATCAAAGTGGGACACTTGCCCCGTCCCCCTGTCCCAGCCAAAGTTGCCCCGTCTCCCTAGAGCACCTCGATGAGCGCATGCGGAGAGCTGGTAAAGCTCGTGAAGCCTCGCTCCCCTACCAGGCCGAAGTCCTCGATTCTGACACCGCCGTATCCTGGGAGGTAGACGCCCGGCTCCACGGTGACGACATTGCCCGCGACCAGAGGCGCGGTGTTCTGCTGCGAGAGCACGGGCCCCTCGTGCACGTTGATACCCACGCCGTGGCCAAGCGAATGGGTGAAACTTTCGTCGAGGCCCTCTGCCCTGAGTACCGTGCGAGCACTCTCATCGGCCTGTTTGCCGGTCATGCCTGCCCTGATGCCTGCCTTGACCTGGGTCTGGGCGGCCAGCACGGCGTCATAGATCCGGCGCTGCTTATCCGTTGCCTCGCCGAGTACCAGGGTCCGGGTCATGTCCGCGCAGTAGTCCCGATAGCGGGCTCCAAAATCGAGGGTGAGAAAATCGCCTGTGCGCAGGCGACGGCGCGTAGGACGGGCGTGCGGCAGCGCGGCGTTGGGCCCGGAGGCGGCAATGGTTTTGAAGGCGAGGTCCTCGGCTCCCTTTTCTCTCAGGGTAAAGTCCAGGCGATTGGCCACTTCCTGCTCCCGCATACCGCAGCGTACCCAGGTGAGCAGCTCGGCAAAGGCCGCGTCGGTGATGGCCTGGGCCCGGCGGAGCAGCCTTATCTCCTCTTCGTCTTTGATGGCCCGCAGGTCCTCAAACACCCGCCCGGTCTCCACCAGCTTGACCGATGTCTTGGACAGCGCCTTTTTGAGTGCCTTGTACTGATCCAGCCTAAGCGTCGATTCGTATCCCAGGCGCAGGCCCTGCCTATGGGTCCTGGCAAGCACCGCCTGCACATACGCAAAGTGTCCCGTCACTTTGGGGCTTACCTGCCAGAGACCCTGCGTATTTCTGGCGTGCAGGGCATCGGCGTAACGGGAATCAGTGTGGATGTACGCCTTCTTTGCGGTAACGAGCGTGAGGTGCGCCGGCTCATCGTCAAAGACCTCCTGCCAGGCGCTGAGCCAACGCAGATTTGCCGGATCCAGGGTGAGCAGGGCATCGAGCTTGAGCTCGCGTATACGAGCGCGGAGCAGCTTCAGGCGGTTGCGGGAATAGTTGGATTGCGTTTGTCGTTGTGTCATCTTCAGAGCTTCGTCGCAAGATCCACGAGGAAGTCCAACGCCTCTTTGTAGGAATCCAGGCGCTTCCCCATGAACTGGGCCGCACAGACCTCCCCGATAATCGAATGACGCCGAAACTCCTCCTGCTGGCTCAGATCCTGCAGATGCACCTCTACCACGGGCAACTCGGCACGCTCTACCGCGTCGCGCAGGGCAACCGAGTAGTGGCAGAGCGCAGAGGGATTGAAGATCAGGCCGTCGTATTGCAGCTCGGCCTTCTGCACCAAGTCGATGAGCTGCCCCTCATGGTTCGTCTGATAGAAGACGAGCTCCAGATCCTCGTGGGCCTCTGCCCCGTAGGCTGCCAGCGCCTTGTCCATCTCGGTCAAGGTCATCTCGCCCGCGGGCGACCCGTTCGCATAGCCCAGCATGTTAAGGTTGGGACCATTCAGCACCAGGAGCTTCATAGCATTCCTCTCTTCCCTCTTCTCCGCTCCAAGACCCTGCTTTTTCTCTCACTGATCAACGAGCTTCTTCTCGAGCAGGCGGAAGATCTTCGTATACCAAAGATCGGTGGTGGAGAGCGGCTCCACCTGTATGCAGGGCATAACGCACAGGCGGGCGCCCAGTATGTCGGTGAAGGCGTGGTCGCCCACGGCAACCGTGCTTGCCCGGTGCGCGCCAATCTTTGCCAGGGCCCGGACGTAGGCCACCGGAAGCGGCTTCATGGCCTTGTAGACTATCGGTATGTCGAGCACCTTTGCGTAGTTGCACGTTGTCCGATGCCAGTTATTGGAGAGCAGGCAACAGGCAATACCCGCCGCTTTCATGGCTTTGACCCACGCGAGCACGGAGCTGCTTAACTCACCGGTCGCCCGCGAGACAAGGGTATTGTCCACATCGAGTAGCAGGGCGGTAAAGCCCCTGCTTTGGAGGAACTCCGGGGTTATATCCTCCACCTTGCCAAGCCGGAGATCAGCTGTCAGCAGTTCCATGGCTACTCTATTCCAAAGACGCGTTCGTACTCTGCCTTGGCGGCCTCAAACTCCTCGCTGGTCGTGCAGAAGGTGTGGAAGCCATCTACGGAGGTGAGGACGTAATAGTAGTAGTCGCTTTCTTCAGGGTGCGCGGCGGCCTCCATCGACTCGATGCTCGGCGAGCAGATAGGCCCGGCCGGCAGCTCGTCAACCAGGTAGGTGTTATAGGGACTGTCCACCTCAAGATCCTCGTAGCTCACGCCGTTACCGCCGTAAGCAGAGCCCAGCGCGTAGACCACGGTCGCGTCAATCTGGAGCCTCATGCCGTCGCGCAGACGGTTGTAGATGACCGAGGCTATGAGGGGGCGCTCTGCGGCAACGGCGGTCTCCTTCTCTATGAGCGAGGCCATCGTGACAACATGGAACAGGTTCATGCCGTGCTCAGCCGCGTAGGCCAAGCTCAGGCTGGCTGTTTCCAGGGCAAACTGGTCGAGCATGACCCGCACGACGTAATCCGCGTTGGAGCCGGTGGGGATGTTGTAAGTCTTGGGATAGAGGAATCCCTCGAGAGAGTTGTTATAGACGCCGTCCAGGAAGGGGTACTCGCCCACATACTCAGAGGCCGCAGAGGCCCGTGCCAAAAACTCGGCGGCAGGTATGCCGCAGGCGTCCTGCACCGCCGCCGCCGTCTGCTCCACGGTAAGCCCTTCGGGCACGGTGAGTCGGTAGCCATCGGCAACAGGCCCCGACACCAGCAGATTGATGAGCGTCGTGGTGTCCATGAGGGTCGTAAGCTCGTAGGTGCCGGGCTGGAGGCTCTGCTCAACACCCAAACCCTGGACATCCTTTTTGAAGGCCAGCGTGTCGCTGATGACGTTCTTCTGTTTGAGGATGCCGGCTATCTCATCGGTGGTCGCCCCGTCGGGAATGGTGACCGTTACGGCAGCTCCCGGTGTAACCTCCTCCTGGCTGAGCAACGCGCTGACTGCAAGAAAGCCGCCGACGGCCAAGCCCACCAGCACCACGATTATGGGGATGACGATGAGCAGGGTTCTGGACTTGGAATGCCGGGTTCTGCTACCCGTTTCATGCACGGCGTCATGGTGCCTGAACGCCTGGGGTGAGGCAGCAGACGCCGTACCGCGGCCCTCACCGTGGCTGCGGCGTTGACGGCCGACCTTTGCGATCCTACTCTCACCTGCGGTAGCGGCCTTCTCAGGTTGCAGGCTGCTGGGTACCGGACGCTCCTTGGGGGAGGAGTCCTCCGGGGTGGAGCGGGAATGCTTGCCGCGATAGCTTGCCATGGTCAGTAATCCTTGTCCCGTTCTCTTGCCTGGGCGTCTTTGGGCTAAGAAGCCGCATTGTCCAACTGTCCAACGATAGTGCTGCCTTCCGGAGAGCCCGATGCTCGAAACACGATGGTCATACGGTCTCCCTCGGGAGAGACGATGTAGCATCGAGCCAGGTCTGTAATAGAATGCCGGCGGCTATTTTATCAGTTCTTCCCCGCATTTCCCTCTCGTTGTAACCCAGCTGTCTCAGAACGCGCTTTGCTTCGACACTGGAGAGGCGCTCATCGGTGAACTCAACGGGGAGGCCATAGAGCTGTTCGAGCTGCCTTGCCTGGCTCTGGATTCGCCTGGCCTGGGCGTGCTCGGTGCCATCGAGCGAGAGGGGCAGGCCAACGACCAGGCGCTCAACAGCATAGTCTTCCAGAAGCCGCCTGAACGAGGGGGCCTTGTCCAGGACCTCGTGGGTCGGCACGATCTTAAGCGGGTGCGCAATCCTGCGTGCAGGGTCGCTGACGGCAAGGCCCGTGCGCTTCTCGCCCAGGTCGAGGGCCATGACACTCATGGGTCAGCGCTCATACGCCGGTGCTTCGCAGCATGGCGTGAGCCTGGGTGAGGGCGGCATCAAGGCCCTGGGCGT
Organism: Coriobacteriales bacterium; assembly: GCA_031267175.1. Taxonomy (GTDB): domain Bacteria; phylum Actinomycetota; class Coriobacteriia; order Coriobacteriales; family UBA8131; genus WQXH01. The sequence goes on from JAIRZP010000106.1 coordinate 4,120, forward strand.
CCTTGCCGCCTGCCTGCGCCATAGAGGGCTTTCCGCCTCCCCGGCCACCCACGAGAGGGGCAAGCTCGCGGATGAGCGCACCGGCATCAAATCCTGCCGCAACCGCCTGGGAGGTGGCAGCAGCCAAACGGGAGGGCATGCCGTTCTCGCCGCGGCTGCCAAGTACCCCAGCCGAGGCATCGCCGAGTTTCTGACGGAGGAAGTCTGCCGTCTCGCGCAGCTGGCCGCCGCCCAGGCCGTCCTGGCGCAGGATGAGCAGCTGGTAGCCCTGTCCGCTGGCATCTGTGCCGTTGGCTACGTGCACCGCCTCGCCCAGATATTCGGAGAGTTTGTCGGTGGCGGCACCCGATTTGAGGCGCGCGAGCTCTGCCTCTGCCTCACGCAGGCGCTCCAACTGGGCCTCGACCTTCGCGAACACCTCGTCGGGCGTGGTCTTGAGCAGGGCGGCTGCCCTGCCGAGTTCGTCCTCGGCCCGCTTGTAACGGTCGAGGGCATCAAAGGAGGTCACGGCCTCAATGCGCCGCAGGCTCGCGCCCACGGATGACTCGCTCACTATCTTGAGGAGCCCTATCTGTGCCGTATGGGAGACATGGGTGCCTCCGCAGAGTTCACGGGAGTGGGGCCCGGCCTCCAACACGCGCACCCGCTCGCCGTACTTCTCGCCAAACAGCGCGGTCACACCGCTGGCCCGGGCCAGTTCAAGCGAGGTCTCAAACGCGGTGACCGTGCCATCCTCCATGATAAGCGTATTGACCAGTTGCTCCACGGCGGTGAGCTGCTCGCGTGACAGCGGCTCAAAATGCGTAAAGTCAAAGCGAAGCCGCTCGGGGGCCACCAATGACCCGGCCTGTTTGATGTGCTCGCCCAACACCTCCTGCAGGGCATGGTGCAGGAGATGGGTGGCCGTGTGGTTGCGCTCTATACGCTCACGCCGCAGGGTGTCGATGGTGGCCCGCACCGTGCTGCCAACGCGCAGTGTGCCGTCGATGTGGCCCAGATGCGCGACGATGCCGCCCGCGCGGAGCTGGGTGTCCTCGACGGTAAAGATGCCGGTTGGAGCCTTGACTTGGGTTGCCGCAGACTCACCCTGCGCATCAGGCGCATCAGGATTGTCGGGCAGCTCGCTTTCGGTGAGCTGGTCAGTGTGGTTGGGCGCGTCAGGGCCCTCAGTAGACAGGATAACGCCCGTGTCACCCAGCTGTCCGCCCTTCTCCGCGTAGAACGGAGTACGGTTGAGGATGAGCTCGGCGGCCTGACCGCTGGTAATCTCGGTGACGCTCTGACCTTCTGCGATAAGCGCTACGACCTCGGCAGCGGTCTCAGCATGGGTATAGCCGACGAACTCCGTTGGACCCTGCTTGTGGAGGAGGTTTTCGTAGAGCTCATCGCCCGAACTCCAGGCGTCCCCCTTCGCGTGCGCGCGTCCCTGGCTCTGCTGCTCACGCATGAGTTCGTCAAAGCCCGCGCGATCCACCGCAATGCCCTGCTCCGCGGCAATCTCAACAGTGAGATCGAGAGGGAAGCCAAACCGGTCGTGCAGCTCAAAGGCCACCCCACCGGTGAGCGTGTCCCCGCGCTGGAGGCCGTCCAGATGCTCATCCAGGAAGCCCTGGCCGTGCTCAAGGGTCAGTGCAAAGCGTTCTTCCCCCGAAGCGACTATGCGGTGTATGAGCGCGCTGTTCTCGGTAATCTCCGGATAGGCAGCGCCCATCTCAGCAATGACCACGTCGATGAACTCGCCGAGGAACGGCCCCTCAATGCCCAGAAGCATGCCGTGTCTGAGAGCGCGGCGGAGCAGGCGGCGCAGCACATAACCACGGCCCTCGTTGGCGGGCAGGATGCCGTCGCCGATAAGGAAGGTCAGGGCACGGGAGTGGTCGGCGAGGATGCGGAGTGACAGATCCTGTGTAAGCTGCTCTGCGCTCTGAGCGACCGTGGGGCCCTCGCCGCTCCCATAGCTGAAGCTGTTGGTGTAGGTGCGTCCGCTGAGGCGCTCCCCTACGGCTATGAGTCCTCGCAGCAGGTCGGTCTCGTAGTTGGACTGCACGCCCTGCAAGAGCGCGGCCGTGCGCTCGAGGCCCAGGCCGGTGTCGATATTCTTTGTGGGGAGGTCGATGAGCCGCCCGTCCTCCTGCAGGTCGTACTGCGTAAAGACGAGGTTCCAGAACTCGATATATCGGTCGCAGTCGCAGCCCGGCGCGCAGTCTTCTCTGCCGCAGCCGAACTCCGGGCCCTGGTCGTAGTAGAGCTCGCTGCAGGGGCCACAGGGCCCGGTATCGCCGGCGACCCAGAAGTTGTCCTCCCTGCCAAGCCTCGTGATGTGGCTCTTCTCCACACCCAGGCCCTCCCAGAGAGCAAAGGTCTCATCGTCATCCACGTAGACGGTGTAGTAGAGGCGCTCTGTGGCAAAGCCCAGCACCTCTGTGGCAAACTCGTAGGCCCAGGCGCACATCTCGCGCTTGAAGTAGGTGCCAAAGGCAAAGTTCCCGAGCATCTCAAAGAAGCTGAGGTGCCTCCCCGTGGTGCCGATGATGTCGATGTCGGTGGTGCGCACGCACTTCTGCACGGTGGTCGTGCCGCTATACGGTGCCTCAAGCTGCTTCTGCTGCAAGAAGTAGGGCTTGAACTGCACCATGCCCGCACTGGTGAGCAGCATTGAGGGGTCGTCGGGTATGAGAGAGGAAGAGGGCATGCGCTTACAGCCCTTGGACTCAAAAAAGGCCAGGTATTTCTCCCGTAGTTCTGCGGTCTGCATCTGTGGTTCCTCTCAGGGCGATGTGCGCCTTTTTGTAGTGGGACCACACCATTTTACCGCAAGCCCTGCGGAGGGGTAGCCGCGGCGTGCAGGCGGTTCTTTTCTTACTCCTCACCGTGAAGCAACTAACGCCATGCCCCTTGCAGCATGCTCCTTATGCAAGAGTATCAACAACTTGGATTGAACCTCGCCCGAAGTGCACTTCGCTGTGGGGATCAAACCTCAACACCTCAACAGCTTAAGAGATTGTTGACAGTTGACCGGAAAATACTTCTGTGCTATCATTCCCTTACTTAGTCCTTCGGGATGTCGCCCCCGCTTTGTGCGGGGGTGAATTGTATCAGGCCAAGAGATTCCGCCAATAGCTTCTTCAAGGTATTAAAATCCCGCTCACATGCCATGCCTATTTTGCGATGCAGTCGCAACGCGTCAATTTGCCCTTTCCATCGTTCTCGTATCCGATGTTTTCCCCGATGCTACAGAGCCATATCTCGCGTTCCTTGTAGCCGATAGGACGGTTTGCATCATTGTGGACTGAGGACTTCACCATCATCCACTTCTTGTAGTCTTTCTTATTCACAATGCCTTCCTGTATTTTATAAGCCCTTGAGGACTAATGCCAGCCTCTTCATTGCGTCTATCGACACTGAATGTCTGATGAATGTCTAAAATAGACTATGGGATTCATTGTATATCTTCTCAACGTAAAACCGTAGCAAAATAACTGATAGCGACTCTTCTCGAATACAGCAACGCCCCTGCAACCTCGTCAGGGGCATCAGTGTGCGTCTATTTCATGGAACTGCAAGGGACAAACAAAGTGTTGGCCCTTCTGGAGGCTCAGCCCCCACCCACCACCACCAACTCCCGCAGCCCCTCATAAGTCGCCTGCCCTATCCCCTCTATCTGCAAAAGCTCATCGGTGCTGCTG
>JAIRZP010000126.1 GCA_031267175.1 Coriobacteriales bacterium
AGACTTTTGCCTATCTACGCCAGGCCATACAGAGTGTGTATCCCACCGCGGCCAGTGCTCCCTATATCCAGAGCAGCTGCACCGACGCGCGGCACTTTGCCTTGATTTGCCCCCACACCAACCGCTTTGCCGGGTTCCTCTTCAGAGGGGAGCAGCGCGGCAGTATCCACGGAAAGGACGAGAACCTGGATGTGGAGAGCTTCAAGCGCGGTGTGGGCTTCTATATTAAGCTGATAGCCAATCTGGACAAACTGAGAGGATGAGGATGACAGAGACAGACGAGGCAGGCTCAGGGGCTCTACAGGAAGAGGATGAAAAACGGGCGCTCAGTGAGCCGATCATCCGCCCCTTTGCCGGCGAAAGCCAGGGCGGAGGCCAGGGCGGAGGGCCGGACGGAAAGCTGGGCAGCCAGCAGGGCAGGTTCTTCTACGGTTGGTGGATCGTGGCCGGCGGGTTTTTGCTCATGGCTACCTGTTACACCATATTCGTCAACTGCATACCGCTGTTTCAATCGCATATCGTTGAGGATCTGGGCATCAGCATGGGTGCCTTCAACACCGGTGTGTCGCTGTGTACGGTTGTTGCCATCTTTGCCTCCCTGCTGTTTGGGGCGCTGATAGACAAGGTCTCCTCGCGCATCCTGGGTGGCATCTCGGTGGCGACAACCTCCATAGTGCTGGTGCTGTTCTCGTTCATCACCGAGATCTGGCAGCTGTATGTGCTCTGCGTTGTTGCCGGCATCGTCGTGGTGGCCGGAACGCGCCTGCTCGCCAGCGTCATTACGGCCAACTGGTTTACCCTCAAGCGTGGCTTGGCGGTTTCCATAGCGCTCAGCGGCTCCGGTTTTGGCGGCGTTATCCTCTCGCCCATTACGAGCACTATCATCGAGAACTGGGGATGGCGTCCGGCGTTTCTCGTGCTTGCGGTCATCGCGGCACTCGCTGCCCTCCCCATCATACTCGTGGCCTTTCGCAACCGCCCTGCCGACAAGGGGCTCGAGCCCTACGGCGCACACGCCAGCGAAGAGGGCAAGAAGGATAAGTCAACCGACACACCGGTGCAGGTTTCCATCGGCTGGAAGGTGCTGTTGAGAAACAGCGGCTTCTGGCTCCTCATCCTGGGCTTTATTGCTATGGGAATCATCAACGGCGCCGTCATCACCAACTCGGTTACCAACATGACTTCCATCAATCTGGATGGTCAGGAGATAATCACCGGCGGCCATGACACTATCTGGGCAGGCTATGTGTGGTCGCTCTACCTCGGCGTGGTCATCGTGGCAAAGATCTCGCTCGGTGCCATCTACGACCGCTTCGGGCTGCGCGCCGGCACGCTGCTCGGCACGGTGGCCTGCTCAATCGCGGCCGTTGCGCTGTGCTTTCCTGCGACGGACTTTGGGCCCATCGTTGCCGCGGTGGCCTTTGGTTTTGGCACCTGCATGGGCACGGTCTCGCCCCCGGTCATGGTGGTAAAGGAGTATGGGAAGAAGGATCTGGGCCTCGTCACGGGCATCGTCACCGCCTTTGAGCTCTTTGGCGCGGCGATAGGAGCGGTGGTTTCCGGCCTGCTCTTTGATGTCTTTCTCAGCTTTCTGCCCGCATGGATCATGGTGCTCGGTGCCTCAGTGGCCATGGGTGCGGCCCTCTTCGCATCCATCCCCCTCGCCACCCGCCTCGTCAAAAAACGCCTGGCAGCCGGAGCCCCGATGCTCGACGCCGAGGGCTTTGAGATTGTGGAGTGACAGCAGCTGGTTATTGGGCAAAATACTCGCGTGCGAGCCAATGCTTGAACACGGGATCGAGAATCTCCACCTTACCATCAGTGATGTCGATGACTTCCTTTTCTTGAAGCGTCTTCTTTATACGAACGACGTTTGCAGACGTGCCCAGTTTGTATGCGGAAAGTGTCTCGGCGGAGCTGAGATGCTCCACGCCGTCCAGGACGGCTTTGAGAAATCTCAGCTGTCGCTCTGTCAGTGACTCGACGTTATTGAAGAAAAGCAGGCCGAGCTGATCCGTTAGCCCTTGCATAGCCGCATCTATGATCATGTTGTTGCATTCAACGGTGGTTCTCAGCCAGGTAAGCTGAGCGAGTTGTTGTACGTAATACGGATGATTATCGACGAGGTCTGCGAGGTATTCCGCCTGTCGTATGGCAATGCTCTTATCCGTTTTCGCAAAGCGCTCAGCGATAAATGTTCCCCAATCGGCGTTGGAGATCTTTCCGAGCAACATGATGTCGCCAAATCGGTAAAACGGTAGGGATGGATTCGCAAATATCTCCAACATCATATGTCGCTTGCTCCCGTAGAGACAGTAGCAGACATGCTGGTGGTTCTGCCAGTGCGAACGCAGCTTTCTTTGGAAGGCCAGTGAGTCTCTGAAGCCGCCGATGCTTTGAAACTCATCGATGCACACTATCAGCTGACAGTCTTTTTCTCTTGCGACCCTCTCCGCCAGGTCCAGGAGTTCGTCGGGTTTCTTGGCAGCTTTATCCCACTGCACATCAAAGCTTATCTCCTCGCGCATATCACTGCCGAACGACACCTGCGGGCGGAGGTGTGCCACAAACTCTTTGGCGGCAGCAAACCATTCTTCCCATTTTCCGGAAGTTGCCTTGATTATCGCAGCCACTAACTGCTCGTAGAACTCCGCCTCATTGCGTACGTTGAAGAGATCGATGCTGCACGTCTTGATGTTTCTGTCCTTGGCCACAATGTCTTCCAGAGCCCGTTTGACCAGCGATGACTTTCCCCAGCGCCTGGGCGAAATAATTGTCGTATTCGTTAGTGAGAGGAAGTTCTGACTGAGTCGTTCGCGTTCCTGCTTGCGATCAGTGAAGTTCTCACCCTCGGCCATTCTGCCAAAAACGAACGGTGTGCTCTGCATGACATCTCCTTTAAACCATTGTTTCCCAAATACGCTTCAGCGGACGATCTTACGCCAGCTTATGGGAAGGTAACTTACATAATTGTAACTTACAGAGTTGTAACTTGCAACACTGGATGAAAATGCTCTCGCAGAAAGCATTTTCCATATTTTTGGTAATTGATGATTCTTGCTATACGTGAAGACTATCACTGACGATGTGTTTGATACGTTGGCGGTAGCACACGAAGAAGGCGCGTTTAAGCTCTGTTTACCTAAGCACGCTACAATGGCTTCATAAGACACGCTCCGTCGCTCGTTTTGACGAGGCGTGACAGGACAGGCCGACTCTCTGTAAAAGGTGTGGAGCATGAGCAAGATACTGATAGTGGACGACGACCCCAACATCCGGGAGCTGGTCTCTGCGGTGCTGGCAGGCGGGGGCTTCGAGAGCCGTGAGGCAAAAGACGGACGAGACGCGCTCATCAAGTTGGCGGAAGAGAAGTTCAGCCTCTGCATCGTGGATGTGATGATGCCCACCATGGACGGCTACGAGCTGAGCCGCAACCTCCGTAAATACTACGAACACCTGCCCGTGCTGCTACTGACGGCGAGGGCCGAGCTGCCCTCCAAGGTCAAGGGCTTTGAGGCGGGCGCAGACGACTACCTCACCAAGCCCTTTGAGGGAGACGAACTGCTCCTGCGCGTCAAAGCCCTGCTCCGCCGCTATAACATCGAGGCATCGCAGGTGATATCGGTGGGTAGCGTGACGATTGACCGCAACAGCCACACTATAAGCGCAGGCGGTGTAAGGGAGGACATCCCCCGTAAGGAGTTTGAGCTGCTGTTCAAGCTGGCCGGCTTTCCGGGGCGCACCTTTACCCGCGATAGCCTGATTGAGGATGTCTGGGGCTACGACTTCGACGGCAACGAGCGAACCCTCGACGTGCATATCGGGCG
>JAIRZP010000197.1 GCA_031267175.1 Coriobacteriales bacterium
GCCATACTACGGTCTAGTGCTGCGTACACGAGATTCCTCGACTGCGGGGCTAAAGCCCCTGCGCTCAGACAATGGGGGGTGTGGCCAGTAACATTACCCTCATAGGGATGGATGGCAATCCGCCCGCGATCCCTGCCCTGACCCTTCGATAGCACCCAGCCGCCCGAAAACGCCGAATCATAGTACAATTACCTTCCCATGAAACAGCAGTGTCCAAAAAACAGACGTGCTCAGCGCCGTAACCAACTCACGGCAGGTGCCAGGCGTGCCGACAAGCGTGCCGATGAACGGGCTTCGGAGAAGGCGATGGCGGCCCTCGGCACGATAGTCCGCGCTCGCGTACCAGCCGATGGGCGAGCAGCTTCGCGCGCGGGAGTGTCTGCCGAGCGGCTCGCACGCAGCTCTGCGGGCAGGTATGGCTCACCGCACGCCCAGAGAGCAGCTGGCAGTCGTGTTGGCATGCGAGCGAGGATATCGTCAAGGAGACGCGCCGCCGTTGCCAAGAGTCTGAGCTTCTTCTCCAAAGAGGCGCGCGACTGTTCGCCTCTCAACTACTATCACCTCTTCTGGATCTTCATCATCGCCTCGTTTGTGGGGCTCGTGCTGGAGACCGTCTACCACTTTGTGGTATTTGGCGGTTACGAGAGCCGCGTCGGGCTGGTGTGGGGGCCCTTCAGCCCTATCTACGGCTGTGGGGCGGTACTCTTCACCCTTCTCAGCCGCGGCCGGCACGTGGAACGCAAGAGCAGGGTCATCATCACCGTGTTCCTCACCTGCGCCTTTGCCGGAACCATCCTGGAGTTCATGACGAGTTGGCTCATGCAGAGTTTCTTTGGCGTTGTCGCCTGGGATTATTCCGACGAGTTCCTCAACATCGACGGCCGCACGAGCCTGTTCTTCAGCGTTATCTGGGGTGTGCTTGGAACCGTCTGGATCTGTTGGTTTTTGCCCGGTATCATCAGGCTCATCGACCGCATTCCCGATCGCAGGCACGCCCTCGTCACCGCGCTGGTGAGCCTCTTCATGCTGCTGAACATCCTCACCACCGTCGCGGCCGTGGGACGGGCCTATGTGCGGAGCCAGGGCATCGCCGAACAGAGCCAACTCGGTGCCATCATGGACAGGATGTACGACGATGAGTTCATCGAGAAGACCTTTGAGAACGCCACCATCGATCCGAGTCTTAATGCAAGTGAGTAACGCGGGAGAAGAAAGAGAAGGGGGAGGAGAGCGGAGACCTATGCAAGCGAGCGGAAAGGCGGCCTCGATGAACGGCGCTACGGCCCTGCTGCGCGCGCTGGAAGACCTCGGCGTTACGCAGGTCTTTGGGCTGCCCGGCGTGCAGAACATCGAGGTCTACGACGCGCTCCTGGCCTCCGGCATCCACCATGTACTCGCGCGCCACGAACAGGCGGCGGTGCACATGGCCGACGGCTACGCGCGCGCCACCGGCGAGGTGGGCGTGGTGTTTGCCACCAGCGGCCCGGGTGCCACGAACACGGTTACGGGTATTGCCACGGCCTATATGGACTCCGTGCCCGTCGTGGTCATCACCGGGCAGGTACCCACGGCTTCCATCGGCACCGACGCCTTTCAGGAGGCCGATATCACCACCATCACCCTGCCGATAACCAAGCACAGTTATCTCATCAAGGAGGTAGGGGAGCTGGTGCCCTCCGTGTTTGAGGCCTTCTACCTCGCCATCAGCGGCAGGCCGGGACCCGTGCTCATCGATCTGCCCGGCGATGTGGCCGCTGCCCCAGTCTGCTATACGCGGCCCGTGTCGCCCCCCGTGATTCCCTCGTACCGGCCTACCATCAAGGGCAACGCGCGGCAGATAAAGGCTGCGGCGGAACTCCTACTCGGCGCACAGCGTCCGGTGCTTCTGGTCGGCGGGGGAGTGGTGAGCTCCAGTGCCTCTCCCGAGCTCATCCGGCTGGCGGAACAGCAGCGCGTATCGGTGGCCACGACTCTATTAGCAAAGGGGGCCATTCCGGCCTCGCATCCGCTCTTTCTGGGTCAGCCCGGCGTGTATGGAGCGCCTCGGGCAAACGCCGCCCTGCAGGAAGCCGATGTGCTCGTTGCCGTGGGCACCCGCTTCTCGGAACGCGTCACCGCAGAGGCAGAGGGCTTTGCCCCGCGGGCGCGCATCATCCACATCGACATCGACCCGGCGGAGATCGGCAAGAACATCCGCGTGGACGTGCCCATAGTCGGCGATGCCGCTACGGTACTCGCTGCCCTGAGCGAGAAGCTGGAGGCCGCGGGAGGCAGGGCTACGCTCAGCGAGGCCGCGGGAGAGTATGCTGCGGGCGGCAAAACTGTGCAAGGTGAGGCTACTCCAGACGGAATCGCAGCGGGTGGGGTTGCTGAGAACGCAGCCGTAGGGGACGGCGTCCTCGACGTCCCGCCACACAACCCATCACCCGGCACGGATGCCTTTGTCGAGAACGCCACCAAACGCTGCTTCGCCTCCCTGGGAGCGCTGCTCCAGGAGCGCGACGACGTTATCATCACGACGGATGTGGGACAGCATCAGCTCTGGGCGAGCCACCTCCTTGACGTGAACGGGCCCCGACGCTTTCTCACCTCGGGCGGGCTGGGCACGATGGGCTTTGGTCTGCCGGCGGCACTCGGGGCCCAGGTGGCAAGCCCTGAGAGCCTCGTGCTCTGCGTCAGCGGCGACGGTTCGTTTCAGATGAACCTGCAGGAGATGGCCACGGCAGCCGTGCAGCAGCTGCCCGTCAAGGTCGTGGTGTTCAACAATCACAGTCACGGTCTGGTACGGCAATGGCAGGAGCTGTTTTTGGACCAGCGCTACTCGCACACCCTGCTCAGCGATACCCCGGATTATGTTGCTCTGGCCGCGGCCTACGGCTGGGAGGGGAGGCGAGTTGACCTGACTGAGTGGGACGCGAGGGAGGGGGCGAACACCGGCGACGGGGCTGGCGACTGGGACACCGGGGGCGGGGCAATGGACCCACCGCAGGAAAGTCAGAACACAGGGGACGGGGCAACGGACTGGGACAGCGGGGACGGGGCAATAGTCCCACCGCAGGAAAGTTGTGGGATGGTGAGACAGGAAGGAGCGGT
>JAIRZP010000012.1 GCA_031267175.1 Coriobacteriales bacterium
CCAAGGTCGCCTCTGCATGCGCTGCCTGGAACTACCGCAGGTCGTCAACCACGAAAGCCGCGTCAAGCGTCCCCTGAAGCGCATCGGCGAGCGTGGCGAGGACAAATGGGAGGAGGTCAGCTGGGACGAGGCCTACAGCATCATCGAAAAGAATGTGCGTCGCTTCCAGCAAGAGAGCGGACCGGAGTCCATCGTCTCCATGATCGGCACCGGACGCAACGTCAGCCAGGTCATCGCCCACAACCAATATGCTAACTTCGGCGGGCCAGACCTGACGCTGTGCTTCCTTTCCGGCGACAGTTGCATGCTGCCGCGCACGGCGATGTGCTTCGTCATCATGGGCAACCAGTGGGTGGCCGATATGTCGCAGTTCCGGCCCACCCGCTACGAGGACGACCCGGACTGGCAGGTGCCAGAGTGCATCGTCATCTGGGGCACCAACCCGGTCATCAACAATGCCGACGCCTTCCTGGGCCATTGGATCGTGGAGTGCATGAAGCGCGGCAGCGAGCTTATCACCATCGATCCCATGCTCACCTGGATCGGCTCCAAGTCCAAGTACTGGCTGCGCCTACGCCCGGGCACCGATGCAGCCCTGGCAATGGGGATGTTGAACGTCTGTATCAACGAGGACTTGGTGGATCATGACTTCATCGACCGATGGACCTATGGCTACGACAAACTCGTTGAGCGTGTCCAGGATTATCCGCCGGAGAAGGTAGCTGAGATTTGCTGGGTGGACAAGGACCTGATTGTCGAGACCGCCCGTTTCTATGCTCAGGCCAAGCCTTCTACTATCCAATGGGGCCTGGCTGTGGATATGAGCAAGATAGGCACGGTCACCGCGCATGCCATCGCTTGTCTGGCCGGCATCACCGGCAACATCGACAACCCCGGTGGCAACGTGCTCATAGATCAGGCCAGCGGCCTGGAGTTCGGCTACAACTCCGGCATCGAGTACCTGGCCGAGGGCATGGTGGGCAAGCGCCTGGGCAATAGCAAGTACCCGCTAAAAAAGTACGGGTTCACAGCCTCCTCGCAGTCTGACACCATCCTACAAGCCATCGAGACCGGCCTGGACGAGAATGGCAATCCGCGTCCGGTGCGGATGCTTTGGATTCAGTCATCCAACCCAATCGCCAACATGGGCCAGGATGCCCCGCGCATCTACCGAGCCATGAAGAACGTGGACTTCATTTGCGTCATCGACATGTTTAAGACCCCCTACGCCGTAGCCTGCGCCGATTTGGTTCTGCCCTGCGCAATGAGCAACGAGCGCGACTGTGTGCGGGTCTGGTTCGACCCGCTGCGTTCCCTTACCAAGTGCAGCCAGTATTACGAGGCCAAGGAAGACGAGCAGATCATGATAGACCTGGGTCATCGTCTCTCGCCGGACAAGTGGCCCGAGTGGGTGCAGACCCCGCGGGACTATATGAACTGGCGGATGGACGGCGCCGATGTTGGTATGACCTTAGAGCAGTTGGAGAATGAACAGGGCGGTATGTACTACAACGATTTTCGCTATTACAAGTATGAAAAGAGCCTGCTGCGCCCCGACGGTCTGCCCGGATTCATGACCCCAACCGGCCGTTTTGAGTTCTTTATCACCCTCTATCATCAATGGGGCCTGGATCCGCTACCTTATTTTGAGGAGCCACCAACCAGCCCCTACTCCACACCAGAGAAATCCCAGCAGTACCCGCTGGTGTTGACTACTGGCAAGCGCTCCTTCGAGTTCTTCCACTCCGAGTGGCGCCAAGCCGACACTACCAGCCGCGAACTGCACCCCTTCCCACGCTTTGAGATCCACCCGGCAACGGCGACCGCCTACGGTATTGCTGATAATCAGTGGGCCTGGATTGAGAACGAACTGGGGCGCTTCCGCCAGATTGCGCATTATAACGACACGCTGGATGAGCGCGTGGTTTCCACCGAGCATGGCTGGTGGTTCCCAGAAAAAGAGGCCGCCGAGCCAAGCCTCTTCGGAGTCTTTGATTGCAACCCCAACAACGCCATCCCGATGTGCGAGAACGGCGAGTCCGGCTACGGGGCACCCATCAAGTGCGGCATCTGCAAGGTTTATGCAGTAACACCGGAAAACAGCACAACAGAGATGCAGCCGACCTATCAAGTGACACGTGGAGGGGGGTATACTCATGGCTAAGGGAGAATACGGCCTGATGATTGATTACGAGTTTTGTTCTGGCTGTCATGCCTGTGAGGTGGGCTGCAAGATGGAGCACCAGATGCCTAAGGGCGACTTCGGCATCAAGATCCTGCAGGACGGCCCACGCTTGAACTCCAACGGCAAGTGGGAGTACACCTACATTCCCGTGCCCACCAGTCTCTGCGACCTCTGTTCTGCCCGTGTCAAGGCAAACAAGCTGCCCACCTGCGTGCACCACTGCCAAGCCGGCGTGATGGTATACGACACGGTGGCAGAGCTGACCGAGAAGGCCAAACGCGCCAAAAAAGACACGATGGCCATCTTCGTGCGCTAGAGCGGTCATCGACAGCCTGAGGAGCAAGGCCCTTATCTGCTCCTCAGGCCATCCATCAGAAAAGCGAGGACATTCATGACAGACAGACTAAATGGCAAGATCGCGCTGGTCACGGGTGCTGGCAATGGCATCGGACGGGCAACAGCCATCCGCTTTGCTGCCGAGGGCGCAAAAGTCATCGCCACTACGCGCAATGCCGAGCGTGGCGAGTCCACTTTGGCCACTATCAAGAAGGCCGGCGGCCAGGCTATCTTCATCCCGGCCAATATCCGCAACAAGTCCGAGATCATTAGCGTCGTGAAGCAGGGGCACGACCACTACGGCAGCTTAGACGTGCTATGCAACTGCGCCGGCGTTTTGGCATCCAAGCCATTCCTGGAGCAGACCGACGAGGATTTCGAGCTGATCAGCCAGACGAACTTCCTCTCTTATGTCTACGCCATGCAGACAGTCATCCCCTATATGATTGAACAGGGTGGCGGCTCGATTGTGAATATTGCTTCCGTATCCGTGTACAAGCCAGAACTGAACTCCTACTACTACGGAGCTTTCAAGGCGGCCATCAACAAGCTCTCGATTGATGTGGCCTATGAACAGGCACCAAATAAGATTCGCGTCAATGTGGTCTGTCCCGGCCCGGTGCTTACCGGCATGACGCCGATATCGGCTGACAACACTGCTGCGATACAGGCTCTAGCAGACAATTTTTCCATCATTGGTCGGATGGGGCGTCCGGAAGACATCGCCAATATGAATCTCTTCCTGGCAAGTGACGAGGCCGAGTGGGTTACCGGAGCCACGATTCTGGTGGATGGCGGCACCAATCTGAGTGGTCCGAAATTCGTGCCCACCGCAGCTGAAGTATTGAGCAGAGACTGAATAATACCCTCTTGGGAGCCCAATATGAGTACTGAAGTTTACGGCCCACATATAGTGCAGTACCCACCGGACTATTCGCTCTGCGCTGGCTGCACCACCTGCGAGATTGTCTGCTCACTGTCGCATGACGGAGTGGTGGGGCCGCAGTATAATCGCATATTTCTCATGCGCCACGAGCCTTCGATGATTCATGAGGTGCTTTCCTGCCAACACTGTGTGAACCCTCCCTGTCTGGATGCCTGTCAGGATGGGGCGATGAGTCTGAGCAAGTCCGGTGTAGTTGTCGTGAACGAGCTGGTCTGCACAGGCTGTATGCGTTGCGTGAAGGCTTGTGCGTTTTCGCCGCCACGCATCAACATGGTGCGCTCACGTTCGAAGGAGACGCGCGGTGCGCGAAAATGCGACCTCTGCTCGGGACGTGCGGATGGCCCAGCCTGCATCCAGTGGTGCCCGGTGAAGTGCCTTGGCATGTCAGATGGCCCTCGGCCGGAATACGAAGCGATACACGCGGCGTTTATGGGTGCGGAGTCGGCAGGGGCGGGGGCGGTGGAGACGGGCGAGACTCGTGATCCGGACATTCTGGGCGAGCTGATTGTTGCAGGAGAGGAGGCCTCAAAATGAGTGATGCCGCTTCGAAGACTGCTGCGACAGTCATTACGGAGGCCGCAGACGGCGCGAAAGTCTTTGGCTATACAGGGAAGATTCTCCGAATCAGTCTTACGGATCAGAGCACCGAAATTGTACCCACGTCCCGCTATGTGCCCAAATACATCGGCGGTAGAGCCATCTGCAATCGCATCTTTTACGATGAGGTGCCCGTTGGCACCCAGGCCTTTGACGCAGAAAACAAAATCATATTCATGACCGGACCCACGACTGCTACTGGTATTCCCACGGGCGGCAGGTCGGTTTTTAGTTCAATTGCTCCAAACAGCTATCCTGAGCAGTATGCTTGGAGCGGGATTGGTGGCTGGTTTGGCGCCGAGGTTAAATTTGCCGGCTATGATGGATTCATCATTGAGGGCACAGCTGATAGGCCCACCTATATTTTAATCAAAGATAACAAGATAGTGTTTCACGATGCTTGCGAAGTCGAACTATGGGGTGGCTTGGTACATCCTACGCAGGCAAGACTGCGCGAACTCCATCCCGGCAGGCTGGAAAGCGTGGTGATAGGACCGGCCGGAGAGAACCTGATGCGCAACGCCAGCGTCACCACCAGCAACGACAACGTGGCAGCCAAGGCTGGACTGGGCGCAGTCTTTGGCTCCAAGAATCTGAAGGCCATCAGCGTGAGCGGCTCCGGCACTGTGATACCGGCCGATATCGAAAAAGTCCTCGAGCTAAGGCGTGATATGTGCTCGCCCGCCATGCGCCCGAATCCGGTGGTGCAGGAGACGAAGCATGGCATGGACGGCAACCTGATGGAAGTGGAGGGCGGTTGGCTGCGCGGTCAGGTTGCCTGTTCACACGGCTGCAATCAACACTGTTGCCGACTGATGATTGATATACCCAGCGCGCTTTCTGATGACCAAACTCAAAATCAGGTGGAGAAGTGCGTAGGCATCTTCGCCTATGGTTTCAAGGAAGATTGTAGCTGGCTTCCTATTCAATCCTGGGAGAGCTCGCAAAACTCGATGCCGCCCTGCAAGATGCTTTCCGGGGAGCCACCCATACCTGATCTTACCGATCCATACTTCGAGCAGCTGTTCAAACAGGTACGAGGCGACCTCGTGAATTTTTGGAAACCTGACTTCCACAAGGGCGCTGTGATGATGCATCTCTGCAACGAATACGGCATTGACAAATGGGACGTAATCGTCTGGTATTTGACGTGGATTGCCATGTGCAAAAAGGAAGGTCTGCTTGATGAAATTGATTTCGAGGTAGAACCGGACGCAGAAAATGAGGAATTCGTGCGTTACTTCCTGGATATGATCTGTTATCGCAGAGGCGAGTTGGGAAGGCTCTTTGGTGAAGGCATGGCCAGGGCTACCCGCGAGCTCGGCTATGAGAAGTATTCACGGAGTATCTATCACGGACGTTTTTCACAGGCTCTGCCGGATAGACGCAGGCTGGATTTGCCGGTGAGTCTGGAGGCTGCCTGGGGCATGAGTTACCACTGGATGGGGCGTGGCTTTGAATCAACGATTGACAAACCGGGGTGGCTGGCGGTGGCTCTGATGCTGATGACATCCACCCGCGACATGCAGACGGTAGCACATTTTCATGGGCACGTGGAGAATCACGCTGAGATTGCGGCGGATCCCTGCCATAGCAAGCTGCTCATAGAGGACGTAATCACGAATGAGGACAAAGGCGAACTGAAGGATTCGGTGAGTACCTGTGAGTGGCAGAGTCCGGATTTTGCCTGGGACGACATGGAAGCTGAGATGTTTGCCTGCGCCACCGGCATCGCCTTACCTACTCCTGAACTGCGCGAGGCAGCGGTACGATCCAAGCTCATATTTCGTGCAATTGAAATGCGCAATCATGGGCGCACGCGACAGATGGAAGTGAATGAAATCTATCCTTCGTTGATTTACCCCGATCCACTCGGCGAGACAGTCAGCCTTGAAGACTGGAATGATTTCGTGGATCTCTACTACGAAGCGCGTGGTTGGGATATAGCTACCGGATGGCCGACACGGGCTACCTGGGAGAAATACGGCCTGAATGACATTGCCGAAGACATGGCCGCACTGGGCAAGCTGCCAAGGTAGCCAATGGTAGAAAGACCATCAGGGCCTTAGGAACGGTAAAAATCCCCTCCTTCGGAGGGGTGGCGCCGACGCAGTCGGTGACGGGGTGGTTTGTTGTGAGCGTCATCCAGTCGCTTTAACCACCCCGGCGCTGCGCGCCACCCCTCCGGAGGAGGGGAATTGTCGTACCTATGCCTTGAAGGGGGCAGGGGTTATTTCATAACAATCCCCCTTTGCAAAAAGGTAGTTTTTTACACTCGCAATCAGCCGTTTTCCAGTTCACAGGCTCAGATACCACAGAATTGCGCCGCGAGTAACCCCAAAACGGCTATTTGTTGAGGTCTTTTCAATGAAAGCAGCAGGTCGACAGCTTGTAAAAACTACCTTTTTGCAAAGGGGGATTTT
>JAIRZP010000022.1 GCA_031267175.1 Coriobacteriales bacterium
CGTCATGGCCATGTCAACCGCACCCGAGACCACGGCGGTCGTGAGTTCCTGGGCGCTCTGAAAGGTGAGTATGCTCACGGTCAGACCCTGCTCGGCAAAGATGTCCTCGGCCTCAGCCACCCACAGGGGGAGGATGTCCTCGGTTGCCAGAGAGCCGATAACTATCTCGCGGCCCGAGCCTGCACTGCTTGCCGTACCGCTCGCCGCATCGTTGCCGGAGCCCGTGCCGGAGCCCGAATCGGCACGTGTGTCGCCAGCACCGGGCGGGCCGGAGCTACCGCAGCCGGTGAGAAGTGCAACGGATGCCAGCACCACCAGAAGGAGCAGTGGGCACAGCAGCCTTGCTGCAAGCGCAATCCTGCCCTCCCGCTCGGCCCTCCCACGCTCTGCAGCGTGCGGCCAATCGTCTGAAGCCCGCAGGCCACCGTGCCTCCTTTTTCGTACGCTACCCCGCAGCTTACCCCGCATCGTCTAGCCGCACCTCTCCCTGACATAGTCGTAGTATTCGTCTACCTCAGCCTGTAACAGCGCTATGAGATGCTCGTTCTCCGGCGCAAAAAGATGCTTGAAGCGACCCTGCACACGGAGGAACTCCTCAATGGGCAGCAGGTCCTTCTCGCGTACCTCCCGCATGCTCCACACGCCGTCCTGCACTTCGTAGAGCGGCCAGAACTTGGTGCGGAAGGCAAGCCGGGCCACCTCTATCGTTTGGTCGCCGGTATAACGCCAACCACGGGGGCACGGGGCAAGTACGTTGAGAAAGGCCGGACCGGGGGTGTTAAAGGCCTTCTCGGACTTCTCTACGAGGTCCTTCCAGTTGCCTACCGAGGCCTGCGCAACATAGGGAATGTGGTGCGCCGCCACGATGGAGGTGAGATCCTTGCGACGCTGTGGTTTGCCGGGTTGGGCCGCGCCCACCTCTGCTGTAGTAGCCCAGGAATAATGGGGCGTTGCCGAGGAACGCTGGATGCCGGTATTCATGTAGGCGTTGTTGTCGTAGCAGACGTAGACGAAATCATGGCCGCGCTCAAGGGCACCCGAGAGCGATTGCAGACCGATGTCGTAGGTCCCGCCGTCGCCGCCAAAGGCCACGAACTTTATCTCCTTGTCCGCGGCAATCTTACCCGCTGCTTTGAGGCCCCTGTAGGCAGCCTCGACACCGGAGATGGTAGCGGCGGCGTTCTCAAAGGCGTTGTGGATAAAGCTGGTATTCCACGACGAGTACGGCAGGGCCGTGGTGGAGACCTCCAGGCAGCCGGTGGCAGAACCCACGACGACCTCGGTGTCAGCGCCGGCACCGAGCAGTACCTGCCGCACGGCAACCGAGGCACCGCAGCCTCCGCAGAGACGGTGTCCGCCAACAAGGCGCTCCCGCGTCTCAGATAAACTTTTGATATTGGCCATGTCCTACCTCGTTCCCAGATAGCTGAGGCCCTGGTCAAGCTCGCCAGCAGCCAGACTTTGTAGTTCTCCGTACGCCTGACGCAGCGCGTCCAGCGTCACATCCGCTCCGCCGAGACCGTAGATATAGTCGCGGGTCGGTATGAGAAGGCCCTCGCCATAGAGCGCGGAGCGCACATCCAGGCCAACGGGGCCGTACTGGGCACCAAAGGAGTCACTCCGGTCCAGGATGCCCACTGCGCGTGCGCCTTTAAGCACCTGGGCAAGTTCTTCAAACGGGAAGGGACGGTAGACACGAATACGCGCCACACCCGCCTTGATGCCCTGGGCACGCAGCTCCCTGGCCACGACACGGGCATTACCGGCCGCAGAGCCCAGCACCACGAGGATGTAGTCCGCGTCCTCGCACTTCCAGGCATCAATGACCTCAAAACCGCGTCCGCACACCGCCGCCCAAGCCTCTCCCGCTGCTTTGATACAGGGCATTGAGGCATCAATGGCAGCACGCTCAGCCTTCTTTATCTCAAAGTAGGTGCCGCCGAGTGAGGCAAACATACCCTGGGCCGCCGCGGTCTCTCCATTGAGAAGCGGGTACGCCGGCGTATACGCGCCCACGTAGGCAGCGACCGTCTCGTCATCCAGAAGCTCGCAGCGCTCCATGGCGTGCGTGGTGATAAAGCCATCCAGCGTGGTCATGACGGGCAGTTGCACGCTGGGATGCTCGGCAATGCGAAAAGAGATGAGTGAGTTGTCGTAGGCTTCCTGGGCCGTCTCGGCAAAGAGTAGTATCCAGCCGGTGTCGCGCGCGCCCATGACATCGGAGTGGTCTCCGTGGATGTTGATGGGGGCGGAGAGGGCACGGTTTGCGTTGGCCATGACGATGGGCAGGCGCATACCGGAGGCGATGTGCAGCTCCTCATACATCAGCGCGAGGCCCTGCGACGACGTGGCCGTGGCTACGCGCGCGCCTGCTGCGGAAGCACCGATGCAGGCACTCATCGCACTGTGCTCGCTCTCCACGGCAACAAACTCGGTATGGACGCGTCCGTCGGCCACATACTTGGCAAAGTTCTCGACAATGGCTGTCTGAGGCGTGATGGGGTAGGCGGCGAGTACGTCGGGGGCCGCCTGACGGAAAGCCTCGGCCACCATCGCATTGCCGGTAGCGGCCAGGACGGTTACCTCTGCCATCAGTTGCCTCCTTTCACGGGCGCTCCGGCCTGTTCCGACAGTGGATCAGGCTCCAGAATCATCTCCAGGGCATCAAAGCGGCACTCGTTTGCACAGATGCCGCAGCCCTTGCAGTGCTCGTAGTCAATGCCGGTCATTATCCTGTCCTCAACAAGAATGGAAGAATCAGGGCAATGCACCCAGCATAACATGCAGTTGGTGCAGGCCTCCTCGTTCCAGACAGGCCGGTCGCTGCGCCAACCACCCGTGGCATAGAGCACGGAATTGCCGGGATCGATAACCACGGCACCCGGCAGGAAGCAGCTGCTGGTCCAGCGATCAAAGTTTGCTACGTCCGTGTGGGTCTTGCTTGCTTGCGTCTGCGTCATTCGCAGTGCACCTCCTGGGCTGCCCTGTCCACCGAGGCCAGGTTGGCATCGATGACATCCTGCGAGAACTTCTTACCAAAGCTCTTTCGGAGATTCTCCTTGAGGGCATCAACCGTGACCACCTTGGTAATATGGGCGAGTGCTCCCACGGTGGGGGTGTTGGGAATGTCGCGGCCGATGGTGTCGAGGGCGATGCCCGAGGCATCTACAACGGCTACTGTAATGCCTGGCGGTACCTTGAGCTCGCTCCGAATGGTGTCAACGTCCTTGGTGGTGTTAAGGAGCAGCAGGCCACGCTCGTCCAAGCCCTCCAGCACGTTGACTATAGGGAGCAGCGTCTCGTCAAGCACCACCACGATGGTGGGATTGACGATGTTGTTGTGCAGCTCTATGGGCGAGCTGCTGATACGCGAGTACGCCCTCAGCGGCGCTCCCGTACGTTCCGGCCCGTATTCCGGCATGGCCTGGATATAGCTGCCTTTGAGCAAGGCGGTCTCGGCCAGCAGTTTAGAGGCCGTAACGGCACCTTGTCCCGCCCGAGCATGCCAGCGGATCTCGATGAGATCACTCATAAACACTCCTCCCTGGGTTTGTTCTGGTTGCGTCTGCCACATCTCTCAGTACCAGCGTCTTGGATACTGCACACATTCCGTGCTGTCCCTTGTACCGTCCCTTGTACCCAAAAGCAGAATACGTGAAAGAAGAATAGGCGGTCATTCTAGCAAAAGCGCCCCCCGTCAACGCTACAGGGCTGCAACAATATCCCGTGCGGCCTTACTGGTGCCCGAGACGGCGCGCTCAACATCGATGGTCTTCCATTCACCGTGCGAATAGAGTATCTCGCCGTCTACGATGGTCATGAGCACATCGCTGCCCTGGGCGGAGTACACGAGGTTGTTGAGCTGTTCGTGCACGGGATACATCCAGGGCCCACTCGTGTCCAGGAGCACGAGGTCCGCGGCGGCACCCGCCTCGATACGGCCGGCATTGGCCCTCCCCTGGCTCTGCGCGCCCCGGATGGTTGCCATGCTCAGCACCTGCTCAGGGCCAACGACGCTCGCGTCGAGTTCCCGTGCCTTGGCAAGCAGGGCCGCTGTATAGAGCTCCTTGAATATATTATGGTTGTTATTGGAGGCCACGCTGTCTGTTCCCAGGCCCACCCTGACCCCGGCCGCGAGCATGCCGGCAAGCGGCGCGATGCCCGAGCCGAGCTTGGCGTTTGAGCAGGGGTTATGGGCCACGGTTACGCCCTTGGCCGCCATGATCTGCCAATCCTCCGGCTCGGTCCATACGGCGTGAGAAGCCGTGCAGGGCTGGGCGAAGAAGTCAAGGGAGTCAAAGTACTGCGTGGGCGTGAGCCCGCCCCGGCGCTGCTTGGCCTCCTCGTGCTCAGCCTGCGTTTCGCTCAGATGGATGTGGGTGTTAACGCCCAGCTCGCGCGCCTGCAGGCCCACCGCGCGGACGATATGCGGGTTGGAGAGGTACTCGGAATGCACGAAGATGTCAAACCTCAGACGGCCGTCGCAGCTGCCGTGATAGTCGTTGACCAGGGCCTCGACCTCGGCCTTGTGCGGCATGTCGTCATAGCGCTGCTCCGGGTCAAAGGCCACGGGCCCGTAGCTGAGATTTGCCTTGATACCGCTGGACCGCACCGCCTCGGCCCGCTCTCGCGTAAAGTTGTACATATCGGTGAAGCCGACGACGCCAAAGCGCAGCATCTCGGCTATGGCCAGTTCGCTCGCCGGCAGTGCCATCTCCGGCGTAATCAGCGCCTCAAACGGAAAGACCTTGGTGTTGAGCCAGTCTGCCAGAGGGAGCCCCTCGGCATAGCCCCTGAGCAGGGTCATGGGAATGTGGGTGTGGATATTGTAGAGCCCTGGCAGCAACAGCCTGCCGGTGCCGGAAATCTCCTGCACATCGCCCAGCGTGCGCCTGGGGTCTGTGCGCGGGTCGTCCGGGCCTACGTAGCTGATAGTGTCTCCCTCGATGAGCACAGAGCCCTGCTCAATGGTGTAGGTGCTCGACAGGTAGGCGATGCGGGAAAACAGGATACTCATGGCTTGCTCCTCATGTTGGTCGGGGTTGCTCGGTGGGACAGGTGTTGAAGGGTTCTGGCTTTGCAGTTGTTGGTCAGGGCCTGTTCGTTGGGGCTTGTGCCCATAGGGTGATGACAGGGAGTTGGGAATCAGGGCAGCTGGATATAGCGGCGCTTTCCTACCTGCAGAATAGCGCCGGCAAGCGATTCGGCCGGAACCTGGTACTGCTTCGCCGGTTGTACCCGGCCTCCTATCCTCACGCCGCTGTTGTCTATCAGGCGCCGGCCCTCACTGGCCGAGGCAGCAAGGCCTGTCTCTGCCAGAACCGTGGGAAGATAGACCTGGCCGTCCTCATCTGCGGTGATGAGGCCGGTATACCGCGGTATCTCCGCGGGTAGCTCATGTTGCTTGAACACGCGATCAAAACCTTCCTCGGATCGGGTAGCCGCGTCCTCGCCCCAGTACTGGGCAACGATATTGGCCGCCAGAGAACGCTTGGCCCTGTTGGGATGCAGGCTGCCGTCTGCGAGCGCCTTGAGTGTCTGCTCAATCTCCGCGAGGCTCAGCGAGGACGTGAGGTGGTAGTAGCGTGGCATCAGCTCGTCGGGGATGCTCATGATCTTGCCAAACATCTCTGCCGGCTCCTCGGTGATGCTGATGTAGTTGCCATACGACTTTGACATCTTGAGCGTGCCGTCGGTGCCCTCGAGGAGCGGCAGCGTGAGGCATATCTGCGGCTCCATGCCGAGTTTTTCCATCAGCTCGCGCCCGGCGAGAAGGTTAAAGAGCTGGTCGTTGCCGCCTAGCTCCACATCCGCCTTGACCACCACGCTGTCGTAGGCCTGCATCACGGGATACAAAAACTCGTGCAGAGAGATAGGCTTTCCCTCGTCGTAGCGATCCGCAAAGTCGTCCCGCTCCAGGATGCGCGCCACGGTAAAGTGCGACATCAGGTGGAGCAGGTCTTCCAGGGCAAGCGGGGTAAGCCAGCTGCCGTTCCAGACGAGCTCGGTCCGCTCCCGGTCGAGTATCTTGAAGGCCTGACTCACGTAGGTCTCTGCGTTCTCCGCTATCTGCTCGGGGGTGAGCGGCGGGCGAGTCGTGTTCCTTCCGGAGGGGTCGCCGATGCGCGCCGTGCCGTCGCCGATGATGAGCACCGCCTGATGCCCGAGGTCCTGGAGTTGACGGAGTTTGCGCAGGGGTACCGCGTGCCCCAGATGGATGTCCGGCGCGGTTGGATCCACGCCAAACTTGATGCGCAGCGGCCTTTTCTTCTCCAATTTTTCTGCGAGGCCCAACATCGGCACAATGTGTGCCTCACCGCTCGCGAAAATTTCAATCTGCTGTGTGCTGTCCAACAAAGTTCCTCCAGAATGTTGTTTTGTCGTCTCTGTCCCGACTCTCTTACTGTCTGAGCGAAGCTGTTTTTGCCTCACCCACTGTCTGAGCAGAGGGGCTTTAGTCCCGCACCCCCCACTGTCATTCCGAGCGTAGGGGCGGAAGCCCCGCAGTCGAGGAATCTTTGAGTGCTCCAGCACGCAATCGCACCGGGGTACTCGAAGAATCGTAGGCGCCGAGCAGAAACGTTTTCCTTAAGTAGGCATTATACGGTATGATAGCTACGAAATCTGTCCTGGCTTACTGAGAGGTGTGCTATTTCATGAAAGTCTTTGTTGCGGGAGGAGCCGGCTATATCGGCTCACATACCGTGTATGAGTTGCTGCGCGCCGGGCATGAGGTGGTGGTCTATGACAACCTCTCCACCGGACGTCGCGAGGCCGTGCACCCGGATGCCCGGTTTTATGAGGGAGACATACTCGACAGGGCTCGCATCGTCGAGGTCCTTGAGGCTGAGCGAGAGACGGGTGCGGTGGCCGTGGCCCTGCACTTTGCTGCCAAACTCATCGTGCCCGAGAGCGTCACGCATCCTCTGGCCTACTATCACAACAATGTGGAGGGCGTGCGCCAGATGCTGGCCGGCCTCGTAGAGGCCGGTGTCAAACATGTCGTGTTCTCCTCCACGGCGGCCGTGTACGGGGAGCCCCAGCACGGAGAGTGCCGTGAGGGCGACTACACGCTGCCCATCAATCCCTATGGCGAGACCAAGCTGGCCGCGGAACGCATGATACGGTGGGTGGGCGCTGCTCACGGACTCACCTCCTGTGTGTTCCGTTACTTTAACGTAGCGGGTGCCGACGCCTCACTCGAGATTGGCCTTGACAAGGACCAGCTCACCCACCTCGTGCCGCTTATCATGCAGACCGCCCTGGGCCAGAGAGACACGCTGTCGATCTTTGGCAACGACTATGACACGCCGGACGGCACCTGTATCCGCGACTACATCCACGTGACCGACCTCGCGCGAGCCCACGTACTGGGTGCCGAGCATATCGTAAACAGACAGGAAGACCTGCTGCTCAATCTCGGTTCCGGCAAGGGTTACAGCGTCAAGGAAGTCGTGGACGCGGCAGAAGAACTTTTCAGCTTTGCCTACGAGTACACAGAGCGGCGCCCGGGCGACCCGGCCAAACTCATCGCCAACATACAAAAAGCCCGAGAACAGCTGGGCTGGCGGCCAGAACTCGGGCTCAGAGACATACTACAGAGCGACTATGCCTACCGAAAGAAGCTCCTTTGTGGATGAAACGGGTTGTTCATGGTAGTTTTCGTGGGAGAAGGCACTCCTCCCCCGATCATTGGCTGGCGCCGGGGTTGCCGGGCGTACCTCCTGTTCCGGGAGTCTCGCCGGGGGTCGTACCGGGAGTTTCTGTGTTCCCTTCAGTCTGTTCCTGTTCTTCTTTGAGGCGTTCTGCTTCCGCGGCGGCTTCCTCTTCTTTCTGCTTGGCTGCCGCGGCGACGGCAGCTGAGTAGGCGGCCTGTTCATCGGAGCTCATAAAGCTTGCATCGGCCTTGTAGACCGGGTCGGCGGCAGTGGGATAGGCGATGGCCTCTTCTCCGGCCAGGGCACGGCTCATGTATCGGCCCCAGTACGAGCACACATAGTCCTCCGCCGTGTAACCGGTGTCGCGCTGCTCACGAACGCCCAACCACATGGCAGTGGAGAGCTGGGGCGTGCCACCAACAAACCAGGCATCGTGGTACTCCTCGGAGATCCCGGTCTTACCATAGGCCTGATGGCCGTCTACCACAGCCTGGTACGCGGTGCCCGAGGTGATAACGCCCTTCAAAACATTGGTGGCGGCACAGGCTATCTCAGGGGAGATGGCCTGCGTGCCCTGAGGCTCGTGCTCAAAGATGACGTTGCCGTCGGAATCGAGGATCTTGGTGATGGCGACTGGCTCAACATACACGCCATTGTTGCCCACGGTACCGTAGGCCGAGGCCATTTCCAGGGTGTTGACACCCGAGGAACCCAGAACTATCGAGTTGACCGGAGCCAGGTCGCTCTTAACGCCGCAGCGCTGGGCCACGTCGATGATCGCATTGGGTCCTACAGCGCGCACGACCCGCGCAAATGCCGTGTTGGACGACCTCCAGGTGGCGGATTCCAGGCTGAGCGTGCCGTAATTGGCTCTGCCGAAGTTCTCAACGTTCCAATCGCCCAGCGTAAAGGTGGACGAGGCGGACACCGGTGTCCGGGGCGAATACCCCTGCTCCAGGGCCGCTATGAGGCCAAAGGTCTTGAACGAGGAACCGGGCTGCCGATGCATGTCGGTTGAGGTAGACCATTGGTCGGTGTAGAAGTCCTTACCGCCTCGCATGGCAAGAATGTAACCGTTGCGAGGATCTACCGAAGTCAGGCCCATCTCAACGTCCCAGTCAAGCGTTGCCTCCCGCTCTGCACATATCTCTTCCGCAAGAGCCTGCAAATCGAGATTGATGGTGGTATACACCGTGTAGCCGCTCTTGAAAACGGTTTCTGTGGAGTACTGATACTCCAGCAGATTGCGCACATAAGAGGTAAAGTAAGGCACCAGGTAAATGCCGTCATCGGGTTGCGAATTGATGTTGAGCTCCGGAGGAGAAGCAACGGCCGCGTCGTACTGCGCCTGGGTGATATAGCCGTTTACGAGCATACGGCCAAGCACGGCAACGCGCCGGTTCTCGGCATTCTCAGGATAATAGACGGGGTTATTATAGGTAGGCTGTTGTGGGATACCGGCGAGCAGTGCGGCCTCGCCCAGATTGAGATCCGAGGCATTCTTGCTGAAGTAGTGCCGGGCCGCAGACTGGATGCCATGGGCACCGTCGCCGTAGTTAATGGTATTGAGGTACATCATCAGGACGGTCTCTTTGCTGTAGGCCTTCTCCAGCTCCATGGCCAGATAGATCTCGCGCACCTTGCGCTCGGC